>NC_019776.1:3900000-4114099 GCF_000317675.1 Cyanobacterium aponinum PCC 10605 | reverse complement strand
ACCTCTTAGGGATTGAAACAGTCTCGTTAGTCTCACGGGGGGGGGGGTCAATTTTTTGTTTAAACTCTTATTAATACCTCTTAGGGATTGAAACTACGATGGCAAAATGTGGATTTAATGAATGAAAAAGTTGTTTAAACTCTTATTAATACCTCTTAGGGATTGAAACAAGTCGCTTCCACTTTTCAAATCTAAAATCATCGGGTTTAAACTCTTATTAATACCTCTTAGGGATTGAAACCGATTAATAAGCAATATATTGTTGATGGCGATGGTAATGTTTAAACTCTTATTAATACCTCTTAGGGATTGAAACTGGGATAAAAACAATAATACTTATCGCTTTAACCAGTTTAAACTCTTATTAATACCTCTTAGGGATTGAAACTAAAGCCCTCAAATTCTTTAATTAAGTCTATCCCGTTTAAACTCTTATTAATACCTCTTAGGGATTGAAACCGTAAGCAACCTTTTAAACCTTGCAACTTTTCGTTTAAACTCTTATTAATACCTCTTAGGGATTGAAACTTTTAAGTGGATTAACTCACCTCCTTTTATCTTTTGTTTAAACTCTTATTAATACCTCTTAGGGATTGAAACATGTTTGGTAAAAACCATCAGGGAAACTTATCAACAAATCTGGAAACCTATTATGATCGGATTAAGCAAATATTATTGGGGGTAATATGAATCAAACTATTGAGGTAAATATTGCTGATATTCTCGTCCGTTTGGAAGGGAAAATTGACAAGTTAGAAAACAAAATTGATCATTTAACTAATGAAGTTAATGAGGTCAAAATCAATGTTGCTAAACTTGATGAAAAGTTAAATAGTGTGGAGAGCAATTTTAAAACTAATTTTGAGGGTTTAGATAAGAGATTGGTTAATTTAGAGTTTGTTTATCGTGGGGCAGGGGTTGCCATTATTGGGGGTATTTTACTGGCAATTTTTAGATTTTTGTTTCCTGATTTTACTATTTAAGCAATATTAAAGGGGTGATAAAACCCCTTTTTTTGTTGCAATTACCATTGGTTAAAATTTATAATTTAATTTCCCACTTCTTGGCAATATTAGCAATTTCTCTTGCTTTATCAGTGCCGTTAATACATCTTCTCGCATTAACATAATCTTTTCGAGAATAGTTTAAACTCTTATTAATACCTCTTAGGGATTGAAACTCCTTTTTTATAATGGTATGACTTAATAACATTTTGGAGGTGAAATAATGACGATCGAACAAATGATTAAATCCTTTGACCAATTATCAGCACAAGAGCAAGATAACCTATTAGAAATTCTGCGTCAACGTCGCTCTCAATTAACAAAGGGTGAAGATTTACCTAATGAGAGTGAGTTAGAAGAAGCGATCACCCCTAGCACTGCTAAAGTGGAAACAGTGGATGATTTAAAAGTGGATTTAGGCAAGGAAAAACAAGGTTTTTGGTCAGCTTTACAAGATTTTCGCCGTCGGGTTGATTTAGAATCTCTGGATGATGATACTTTTGACAATTTACGAGATAAATCACCGGGTAGGGATGTCATTTTATGAGCCTAAAATATTTGTTAGATACTAATATTATCTCGGAAGCAAAACGTCCTTTACCTAATCAAAATGTCATAAAAAATCTTAGTTTATATTCACAGGAAATAGCCACTGCGATGTCTTTGATGGATTTAGACCTCAAACATGATGAATTTATCCATACTATAAAATTTTTGTCCTGTACTTAGCTATTCTTTCTAGTTTAAACTCTTATTAATACCTTTTAGGGATTGAAACATTAATACTTGCTAGGGACTCAAATATATTTATTGTGGATTTAATCTTATGTCATCAAACTGCTGATTTTGATGCCCTTGGGGCGGCAGTGGGATTAACTAAATTACACCCGGGTGCAAAAATAGTTTTAACAGGAGGGGCTCATCCTTCCGTCCGTAAATTTTTAGCACTCCATCGAGATGAGTTAGCGTTGATGGAATTTCGCTCCGTTAATCCTGCTTTAATTCGTCATCTTTTCATAGTGGATACTCAAAGGCGCGATCGCATCGGTAAAGCAGTAGAATGGTTAGAATTAGATAATGTGAAATCTGTGACGATTTATGACCACCACGAGGAAAATGGACAGATTAGTGCGGATAATTTCCTTAAGTATATAGAAAAAGTCGGATCTTGTTCCACAATTATTTGTGAACTTTTGCAACAAAAATCTATTGGTTTAAATTCAGTAGAAGCCACAGCAATGGCATTAGGTATTCATGTGGATACGGGTTCATTGACTTTTGAACAAACTACCCCCAGAGATGCTCTAGCTTTAGCTTGGTTGATGACTCAAGATGTCAATATTCGCACATTAGGGGAATATGTTGAGCCTAGTCTTGCCCCTGCTTTAAGAAAACTGTTACCCCATGCCCTCAAAAGTATCCAATCCTTAACAGTTAATGGTTATACTATCAGTTGGTTATTAGTAGAAACTCCCCACTTTATCCCCGGTTTATCAAACCTCACCAGTCGCATTATTGATTTAGTAGAAACCGATGTTTTACTATTTGGCCACTATTATGGGCATAATGTGGAGAAACAAAAACAAGGAAAACTAACTATTATTGGCAGGAGTAGCTTAGAATCCGTTAATTTAGCTCAAATATTTACTGCTTTTACAGGGGGAGGCCATAGTAGCGCCGCATCCTTTACTTTACGTTGTCCAAATCCCCACGATATTATTGAACAATTACTGACACAAATTGAAAATCAGATACCTTCTCCTCTCACCGCAAGGGATTTAATGGCTTATCCTGTGCGTACCATTCGCCCCTATACCACCATTGAGGAAGCCCAAAGAATCTTACTGCGTTATGGACATTCTGGTTTAGTAGTAGTTAATAAGGAAAAAGAATTAGTGGGGGTTATTTCTCGCCGTGACATTGATTTAGCTCTACATCATGGTTTTTCCCATGCCCCTGTTAAGGGTTATATGACGAAAAATGTGCAGGTAATTAATCCTGAAACTGCTTTATCTGAGATAGAGGAATTGATGGTTAAAAATGATATTGGTAGGTTGCCTGTGATGGAAAATGGGCAGTTAATAGGTATTGTGACGCGCACGGACGTTTTACGGCATCTGCACTCGGCTAGGCTTAATTCTCATCCCAATTCTAGTAATAATCTTCCTCTTGTCTCTTGCTTATTGCCTTCTTTAGAGAAAAAATTACACCCTCCTATCTGGAAATTGTTACAACAAACGGCAACTTATGCCCAACAACAGGGATGGCATTTATATTTAGTGGGAGGAGGAGTGAGAGATTTATTGTTAACGGATAACCATACCACTCTCAATTTACAGGATATTGATTTAGTGGTGGATGGTTTTCATCGGGCAACTACTCCCGAAGCAGGGGTGAAATTAGCCGAAGCCTTACAAGCTATCTACCCTCAAAGCCGTCTCAGTATTCATGGACAATTCCAGACTGCCGCTCTATTATGGCATAAAGACCCCCAATTAGGCTCATTATGGTTAGATATTGCCACCGCGCGCACGGAGTTTTATCCTTATCCTGCGGCTAATCCTGAAGTAGAATCAAGCTCAATTCGCCAAGATTTATACCGTCGAGATTTTACTATCAATGCTTTGGCAGTGCGTTTGACTCAACCCCATCAAGGGGAATTATTAGATTTTTTCGGTGGTGTGGAAGATGTGCGATCGCACTTTATTAGAGTATTACATCCGAATAGCTTTATAGAAGATCCTACCAGAATTTATCGAGCGGTGCGTTTTGCGGTAAGGTTAAATTTCGACATTGAAACCCAAACCAGAGAATATATTGATTATGCCGTCAATAGTGGTGTATTTGAAAGAGTATCCTTAGAAAAAAATTCTATCCCTGCCCTAACAACCCGTCTCAAAGCCGAATTAACTTACATTCTTCAGGCACAATACTGGCAACCCGCCTTAAAACTATTACAAGAAGTAGGGGCTTTGCGTTGTCTTCATCGTAATTGTCAAATTACCCCAAATTTGTGGTGGCAAATACGTTGTTTAGATCGTTGGCTAAAGTATTATCATGCAGATAGTTATAATCCTTCCGTATCTTCATGGTTATTGCGCTTAGAAATCATCCTCTCTAGTTTTCCAGAAGGAGTAATCGTCGCCAATAACTTAGAGTTACCGAAAGAGAGTATTCAAAGATTGTCTCATTTAAGTGAAAATAACGAAAAAATAAAACATTATCTACCCACTTGTCAAAATATAAGCGAAAAGGTAGAATTTTTAGCAAATTATCAATCTATTACCCTTTTACTCATTGCCGTTAAAAATAGTAAACCAATTAGACGTACTATTTGGAATTATTTAATGCACTGGAGTAAAGTAAAATCTCCTTTAGATGGTAAAGATTTACAAAAACTAGGTTATAAGCCAAGTAAACTATATAAAGAAATTTTAAATAAAGTACTGGCTTTATATTTAGATGGCAAAATAAAAAATCAAAGGGAAGCTGAAAACTTTGTTCTCAAGAATTACCCTATGAACAATTAGGAATTAGGAATTAATAATTAAATTTTTTGTCTTTTGTTTAATCAAAAATGCAGATAAATTTAGTTCGGTAAAAGCAAAATTTTAGTGAGTGAGTGTAAAAAAATGACTATAGGGAAAATCACCAACAAAATTGCCATATCTTCTCGTCAGAAATCAGTTTCTCCTAATTTAGAGTTAATTAATAATGCTCGAAAATCAAACAAGAATAAGGTAGAAAAAAAGAATAATAATTACTCCCAATCACAAAAATATTTGACTATTTTTAAGTATTTAATATTGTCAACTACTATTATTTTTAGCTTCGGAGGACTTGGTTTTGGTTTAGCTTTAAGATATGGTCATAGTTGGAAAGTTTCCCATTCTCTACAAGAGTTAGGAGTTCGTAGTTCTGATTTGGGAGTTAAAACGAACAAAGATTAAGCGAAATTTATTATTCATTAATTATTTTTAGGTATTTATTAAACCTAATATTTCATTGTTAAAAAGTTAGCTTTTCTTTTATTTTTTCCTAATTATTGTTTTTCTTTTATAGCTATTTTTTACTAAGTTTATTAATTGTATTAGACATCAATCTAGTTTAAAAAAAATCAATTATCATAACGAAATCATCACTATTAACTCTTTTAGCAAACTTCTTGCAAATGTCTATTGACAAAAAATTTCCCTTAGATTAAACATTTCAATTTATAAACATTTCACCTGATACCTGATACCTAACACCCGAAACCTACCCAATCAAAAACTCTTTAAGCAAATCCAAATTATTAATTCTTAATTATCTTGACATTGTTCAATTTTCATCAATAATGAAACTATATACCTTTAATTTAATTACTCAATAAAATTATCAAGTATGACCTTAGAATATCCAGAAGATTTAAGATACCTCGATTCTCATGAATATGTGCGTCTTGACGGAGAAATTGCCACCATCGGTATTACAGCGTTTGCTATTGAGGAGTTGGGAGATATTGTTTTCCTAGAATTGCCCGAATTAGGAGATGCGATCGAAGTTGAAGATAATATAGGTACAATTGAATCAGTTAAAGCCGTTTCTGAAATTTATGCCCCCGTAGCAGGTACAGTAATAGATCGTAATGATATGTTAATTGAATCTCCAGAAGCGATCGCAGATGATCCTTACGGAGAAGGATGGCTAATCAAAGTTAGACTGGATAACCCTGACGATGAACTAGAAAATACACTTTCTGTACAAGAGTATCGATCGTTAATTGAACCTGAAGAATAAACTAGAAATTTATTCATCCTTACCCCTTGCCCAAATCTGCCACCTAAACTAATAAGGCTCTTCTACAGTAATTATGGCAAATTGATAATAAATAGTATCTCAAACCGTTATTTGAAGAGGGTTTCAGTTGAACAAAAATAAAAAATTGATAAAATTTAAGTTTTAAAATCCCCCATTCTCCCCTTTAAAGGGGAGATACAGAGGGGTTTCCCCTTTTCCTTTTTTCAACTAACAATTTATCACAACGAGAAGTAATAGAGCCACTAATAATTTATATAACGAGAAGTAATAGAGCCAAAAATATGTGTCATAATTGAGGATGAAAAGTTCCAAAAAGCCAATTAATTTCGATTATTTATGGTTATTATGTGTGAGCTTTGGTTTTGAGTCTATCTTAGTAATAATGATGTGACCATGTCCTCTTTTTCTTTTTCCCTAGAGTACCAACCACCATATTTTCCGGTCACATTTATCTCCGCTGATGAATCCTTTTCTCGTGTACTTTCTTTGAGTGAAGAGCATCCTCATAATAGTATCTTTTTTATTGTTCAAAAGGAAGAAAAAGAATCTTCCTCCTGTCGTAAGTATTTAGGAATTTTAGCGAGGAAAAATTTATCTAAATATACTCAAGATTCAGAAGATAATGATAGTTTAAAAGCAGAAAATCTCGATTTATTACCCATTGTTTCTATCAAAAAATCAGAATTAACAAATCTTTTTATTGTTCTTTATAAATTTATTTCTTCGGGAAGTGATTATTTAGCAATTATTAACGATAATAGTGATATTATAGGGGTTTTAGCCCATGAAGATTTGCGAGATTATATTGAAATACACACAAATTTTAATTATCAAGAAATAGAGAAGTTAGTTAGTGAATTAAATATAACTATTACGGAAGATATTAGCGAAAAAAAAGCAGATAAAAAACAGGGAAAAATATTTATTAAAAATAATAATAAAGATAGTCAAGTTAAAACAAAAAATAATTCAGATACTATTTTACATCTTGATAAAATTATTGATGAACATAGAGAACAAGAAAGATATTGGCACAAATTAATTGAAGGAGCGGCGGCTATATCTGGGAAAGATTTTTTTAACAAAATAGCAGAATATATAAGTATCAATTTTGATGTGGATTATGTCTTTATTACAGAAAAAAAAGAGCAATATCTTGAAACTTTAGTATTTTTAGTTAACGGTAAAATTCAAAACAACTTCTGTTTTCCTTGTACAAATTTTCCTTGCGGAAAAGCAGTTCAAGAGGGAATATTTACTTGTCAAAATAATTTGAGAAGCCTTTTTCCTAATAATGAATTTCTTGAAAAATCAGAAATGGAAGGATTTGCCGGTGTTCAGTTAATTAATGGCAACAAAGAAGTCATTGGTGGATTATCGGTGGGTAGCAAATCATTTATTCCTAAAATTAAATTGGAGATGATTGCCGATATATTACAAGTTTTTGCCGCTCGTATCACATCTGAATTAGAAAGAGAAAAAGCAGTAACAGAATTAACTAATTTGCAACAACAATTAAAGAATGAGATTATTATAAAAACTACTCAATTAGAAATTAACGAACGAAAATACCGCACTTTAATTGAGAATTTTCCCGGGATAGTTTATAGCTGTCTCAATGATAATTTTTGGACTATGGAATTTCTCAGTGGTGAAATATTGAATATCACTGGTTATTATCCTGAAGAAGTAACAGGTAATAAATTGATTTCTTATGCTGATTTAATTCACCCTGATGATCGAGATATTGTCAATGAATTAATACAAGAAAGTTTACAAAAAAAGGAAATTTTCACCGTAGAATATCGCTTACAACATCGTGATGGTCATATTCGTTGGGTTTATGAAAAAGGTCAGGGCGTTTATGATTTTCAAGGAAATTTGATTCATTTATGCGGTGCAATTATTGATGTGAGCGATCGCAAATTGGCAGAAGAGGCATTGAAACACAGCGAAAAAGACCTATTCAATGCAAAGGAAATGCTAGAGTTGGTTTTAAATACCATTCCTCAAAGAGTTTTTTGGAAAAACACCCAATCAGTGCTTCTCGGTTGTAATCAGGCTTTTGCTAATGATTTTGATTCAACTGTTTCAGAGTTACAAGGAAAACAGATTAATGAAATTTGTTTTAACTCAGAAGACGCTCATCAATATCAACAATGTGATTGCGAAGTTATTAACACCCGTGAACCAATATACCATCAACAATATACTTATCACCGAAGAGATGGATCTACTATGTACATTGAAGGTAGTAAGTTTCCCCTAAAAAATAACGAAGGTGAAATTATAGGCATTCTGGGTACTTATCAAGATATAACTCAACGGAAAGAATATGAAGCGAAACTAGCACAAGAGAATAATTTTAATCAACAAATACTAGAAAACATGGCAGAAGGGTTATGTGTTTGTTCTGAAATCTCTGATTTTCCTTACATCCGTTTTAGCGTGTGGAATCATAAGATGGAGGAAATTACAGGCTATACCCTTGAGGAAATAAATCAAAAAGGTTGGTATCAAAGTCTTTATCCTGACCCTAATTTGCGAGAAAAAGCCATTGAAAGAATGAAGAGAATGCGTCAGGGGGAACATATTCACAAGGAAATATGGCGTATTATTCGAGCCGATAGTCAACCCCGCCTAATTCAGATTAGCACTTGTATTGTTCAAAAAATGGATAATAGCACCCATATTCTCGCCTTGATGCAAGATGTAACAGAACAAAAAAGAGCGGAAAAAGCCTTAAAACAAAGTGAGAGTCGTTATCGCAAGATTGTAGAAACAGCAAACGAAGGTATTTGGATTCTAAATAAAAAGGGAATAACTACTTTTGTGAATCGAACTTTAGCTGATATGTTGGGTTACTCTGCTGAGGATATTCGGGGTAAATCTTTTTTGAGTTTTATGGAGGATTCAGAGAAGGTTTTTGCTCAACAATTGTTTGAAAGACGGATACAAGGAGTCTCAGAACAACATGACTTTAAATTTTTAAGAGCTGATGGTTCAACCCTATGGGCGATCTTATCTACTAGCCCAATTTTTAATGATGAAGGGGAGTTTATAGGAGCTTTAGGTATGATAACCGATATTAGCGATCGCAAATTGATTGAAAGTCATATCAACGAACTATCTAAAAGACTAAAATTAGCCGTAGAATCCGCTCAAATTGGTATTTGGGAACTAGACTTAAAAACCCAGAAACTAACTTGGGACGAACAGATGTATAAACTTTATGATGTACCCATTGGCACACCTTGCTATTATAAAACTTGGACTAACGCTCTACATCCAGAAGATTTTGAAGATACCGTTAACTTATTTGAAAGAGCATCTTTAGATTTAGCAGAATATGATACTGTCTTCAGAGTTATACATTCCGACGGCAAAATAATATATATCAAAGCTAATGGAATGTTAGAAAAAGATGAAGAGGGTAAACCCTTAAAAATGATTGGCATAAATTATGACATAACACCACAAAAAGAAGCAGAAATAGTCCTTAAAGAAAGTAACGAAAACCTAGAAAAAATAAATCTTGAACTTGAAAAAACAACCCGAATGAAAGATGAGTTTCTAGCGAGTATGAGCCATGAATTACGCACTCCCTTAAATAGTATTCTAGGTTTATCAGAAGCCCTAAAAGAACAAGTATTTGGAACTTTAAATCAAAAACAATTAGACTCCCTTAATAATATTCATCGTAGTGGCAGACATTTACTAGATTTAATTAATGATATTCTCGATTTAGCAAAAATAGAATCAGGCAAAACAGAATTTAATTTTAGTTTAGTTGATGTAGTTAGTTTATCCCTAGATAGTTTGAATTTTATTCGATATTTAGCAGAGAAAAAAAATATTACCCTCACTTTCATCAACGAAATTCCCTCTAGTCACAAACTCTGTCAAATAGATGATAGACGCATTCGACAAGCCTTAATCAATTTACTTAATAACGGCATTAAATTTACACCTGAAGGGGGAAAAATAAAATTAAAAATCAATTTAGTCACTAAAATAAATTCAACATATCAAGAATTGGAAACCGGTGAGACTTTTATTCATTTCTCGGTAACAGATACAGGTATTGGCATTGCAGAAGAAAATATAAGCAAACTATTTCAAACCTTTGTACAAATAGATAGTCGTCTTAATCGTCAATATGCTGGTACTGGTTTAGGTTTAGCATTAGTCAAGCGTATCGTTGATGCTCACGGAGGTTTTGTTGGTGTAGAAAGTGAAATTAATCAGGGTAGTTGTTTTTCCTTTTACATTCCTTATTCCAAAGACGTAAAAGAGTATCATTCTGCTTTTTGGCATCCTAAAAATCCCCACAGAGTTAATTTATTTACCAAGAAAAAAATTAAGGAAAATGATGAATCTCTACTATATAATGGGAGGTTAGAATTTAGTTCTAATAATTCTGAACAAAAAACAGCTATTAATAGTATTAATAATTTAATTTTGTTAGTTGACGATAACGAAGAAAATATTTATGCAGTCTCTGATTATTTAAAAATAAAGGGTTTTTCTCTAGAAATTGCCAAGAATGGAAAGGATGCTTTAAATAAGTTAGAAGAGGTTAATCCCTGTATAATTTTAATGGACATTCAAATGCCCGAACTTGATGGTTTTGAAACAATTAGGTTAATTAAAGAAAATCCTCGTTGGCAGAATATTCCCATTATTGCCGTAACCGCCTTGGCTATGACAGGAGATAAAGAAAAATGTTTAAATGCTGGTGCAGACGATTATCTATCTAAGCCTTTTCGCTTAAAAGATTTGATTGAAAAAATTAACAAAGTCTTATCTTAAAGTTTAATTCAAGAAAGATTTATAGAAGAGAAAAACTATTTTAATTCTTAATAATGAGTTGAAAGATTATGCCGAAAAAACAGGTTATTTTAATTGTGGATGATGACCCTAATAATTTTGATGTTATTGAGGGTTTACTGTATAAATATGACTATAAATTATTTTATACTTCTAGCGGAAAAAGTGCTTTAGCTCAAATTGATAGTATCAAACCAGATTTAATTTTATTGGATGTGATGATGCCAGAAATGAATGGCATGGAAGTGTGTCAAATTGTCAAGGAAAAAAAAGAATGGCAATGTATTCCCATTATTATGGTAACGGCTTTAAATGATAAAAATGATTTAGCTCAATGTCTAGAAATGGGGGCGGATGATTTTATCAGCAAACCAGTAAATGGTATTGAATTAGCGGCGAGAGTTCAATCTATGTTAAGAATCAAAAGTCAATATGATTCATTACAAGAAATGCTGAAGTTAAGGGAAGAAATGACTAGCATAATCGTTCATGATTTACGAAATCCTTTAACCAATATTATTCTTTGTGCAGGGATATTAAAAATGCCTAATTTATCTCAAGAAGTTTATAGACAAAAATTAGAAGAAATTAATAATTCTGGGGATGTTTTAAACAATCAAATTGATACCCTTTTACAGATGGCAAAAATTCAGTCGGGAAAAATGGTTTTAGCTTATAAAGAAACGAACCTGAGTGAATTATTAAATATAGAATTAAAGAGTTTTCATAACATAGCTAAAGCGAATAATATTAATTTAATTTTGAAAGTTCCTGATACCACTAAATATTTTTTTTTAGATAGCCAATTAATTCGTCGTGTGATACAAAATTTATTATCTAATGCTGTTAAATTTTCTTCTGAAAATAGTAACATTATTTGTGAATTAAATTACTTTGATCATAGTTTTGAGATCAAAATTATTGATTCTGGAAAAACTATTTCTGATCAACAAAAAGAGTTCATTTTTAAGAAATATCAAATTGGAGAATCTGTCAAAGGAGTAAAACAAATTGGTTTAGGTTTATCTTTTTGTAAAATGGCGATCGAAGCTCATAATGGAACTATTAGAGTGGAAAATAATCCCGAAGGAAGGGGAAATGTCTTTATCATCAGTATTTGAAGTTAAAAGGGCAAAAGACAAACCCTCCTTTATCCCCAGGGCTGTTTCATTTTCGAGAAAGAAAAAAGAGCGGGAGATAAGGGGAGAGGGAGATGGGGGGATTTTTGACTTGCAGATTTTAAGTAAGAATCAAAAATCTTGAAACAATCAATTAATCATAATAAATTATCAAAACTCATTACTCATTACTCCCTCTTAAACAAAGATTTTAGAGTGAAACAGCCACGCCTTTATCCCTCAACTAACCCTGAACTTTGATTAATCTCTTTGACAGGTATTGATAACTTCTCCCTTGGAAGATACTAATTCGATTTGTAAGGGCATTTGTCCGATGGCATGGGTGGAACAACTCAAACAAGGGTCAAAACAGCGTATTCCTGCCTCTACACGGTTGAGCATTTCTTCTGGTATATCAAGACCATGAATATAATGTTTGGCTATCTGGGTGACGGTTTTATTCATGACGAGATTATTTTGCCCTGTGGCAATAATCAAATTGACTTTTTTAATTAAGCCGTTTTCGTCCACTTGATAATGATGAAAAAGTGTGCCACGGGGAGCTTCACTTACCCCAATACCTTCTAAAAAGTTAATTCCTGCTTGCGATCGCACTTTGGGGGATAATAAATCAGGATCATTCATAAGTATTTCAATATGTTCTAAACAAACAACAATTTCTAATAAACGGGCATAGTGGTAAAAGAAAGAAGATGTTGCGATTCGTCCTCCCGCACGGTGACGAAATTCCCTTAATTCTTGATCCGCTTGGGGTGTGCCGATGCGATCGCAGACATTTAAACGAGCAAGGGGACCAACTCTGTATATACCGTCAGGGTAGCCTAAAGGTTTGTAATAGGGAAACTTGAGATAAGACCAACTTTCTACCGCTTCCCCCAAATAATCTTGATAATTGTCTTCACTGAGCTTGTCAGCAACTATATTTCCTTGACTATCTACAAAGCGAATATGTCCGCCGTAGTGTTCCCAATTACCGTTGTCCGCCACCAAACTCATAAATAAAGAGTCAAATTTGCCAAAAGTATCAATTTCCGTGATTAATTGACTATCTAAGAGCTTTTTAAGCAGACTTAAAGCTAATTCAGTGGTTTGCTTCGCTTCAGGGAGATTTTCCATAATCCACTGTCGCCCAGACTCAGAAAGAGGCGATCGCACTCCTCCCGGCACAGCCCATGCCGCATGAATTTTTCTTGCTCCCAGTAATTCAATTATATTCTGTCCAAAACTGCGTAAACGAATACCCGCACGAGCCAAATCAGGATCAGCCGCCATTAAGCCAAAAACATTACGAGTCGAGGGGTTGCTATCCCAACCGAGGAGAAAATCAGGGCTACTAAGATGGAAAAAAGAAAGGGCGTGGGATTGGGTAATTTGTGCTAAATTCATTAAACGGCGCAGTTTTTCCGCACTGGGAAGAATTTTAACACCGAGAATTTTATCCCCAGTTTTGGCGGAGGCGAGGAGATGACTAACAGGGCAAATTCCACAAATACGGGCAGTAATTCCAGCCATTTCAAACATGGGGCGACCTTCGCAGAATTTTTCAAAACCCCGAAACTCTACCACATGAAAACGGGCATTATTTACTTCTCCTTGATCATCTAAATAAATGGATATTTTGGCATGACCTTCGATGCGAGTTACAGGATCGATAACAACAGTTTTACCCATAGTTTTTACCTATATTTATACTTAAATATTAGATGCTTTTTAGGGATTAAATTAATTAAGTTTCGTAAAGCATGATTCAGAATTTATAAATATCATCAATTTCCCTCATAACTTCCATCGTCTTCTGTAAAACAATTAAGATATTTTGATAGTGAATAATATCCTTTTCTGTGAGACTAATATTTTCTTTTTTTCTATCCTTTAACCATTTTTCCAACACCTGATAACCGCCAATTTTAAACTCCCATAACGACTTATTCACATCACAAAAATAGCAATCTTTATTAATCATAACTTGTTGCTTATTTTCATCATATTTAACCTGCGTCACCTCATTTTTATCATCCCCTTGATAGTGAAATTCTCCCTTTTCTTGAGTAAAAATTGGTAAATTGTCGTTACTGATAAAATTAGACATAGTAGTTTTAATATCCGGTAACTTTTTCATTAGATGAAGATTAACTAAAATCTCTCCTTTTTCTGCTAATTGCTTAAATAAATCTGGATTATTAGTCAGAGGAATACGGGGAAAATCTATCTTTAAAAATTGAGCGTATCTTTGACGATAGTTAGGAGAATGTAAAACTGCATAAATATAATAAAAAATTATCTCAGGGGAAGGTGTATAACCCAATTTATCCGTAATAGCTTTAAGAAATTCAGGAGAAAAATTGGCTTGTTTTTCTTCTTGTTGCGTTAAAATTTGTCCATTTTCTGTATCAGGATAAATATAAAGGGGAAAAACTTGATTTCCTTCTCTACTTGTTGTAGAAACAACACAAGATTCGGGAGGAAAATCTGCAACCCAACAATGTCGATAACCGATATTTGCTTGTTGTCTTGAAGTTAATAAACATAAATTATCTTTGCCCATAACATGATTCATTAATTCACGTCTAGGATAATCCATTGCAACATAACTAAAATAACAGAAACGCCAATCAAAAGGACGATATAAACAATCAATTAATTTATCTTCCCATTGTGGATCATTTTTTATCTCTTGACGTGCTTTTTTTAGTTTCCAATCTCGGTTATCTTTTAAATTATATTTTTCGTAATATTCATCATCAGAAATATTCTTATCTCTCATTTCCTCAATGCGATTATATAATTTGTCTCTATCAAAATCAATAGCAAAATGATCTCGATGAGTTTGAAAACCTAAGACATTAATAGGCATAATATCAGTAATTTTCCACCCTTGGTTATATTCTTCTAACAAGAAAGTATCTTGAGGAGTAAAAAGATAAAAAGGGGATTGAGGGTTAACGGTTTCCCAGTTAATCTCATATAAATTTAACTCTTTTAACTGTTGATATTTACTCTCACGACTTCCCCACATATCATAATAATAAATACCGTTTTTGATGGTATGAGGTTCACCTTTAAAAGTTAAAAAACTTTTGTCTTTAGGAATATCTTTAACGGCGATAATTATAGCAACTCCCTGTTGAATATCAAACACATTTTTATCAGGAGTGCCATCGGGAGAAACTTCTTTTTTCTTAGCATTACCATGCAAATTAATTAAATAAATGCAATCAAAACTATTCATTAACTGTTGACGCATTCCCCGAAAAGTTGGATTATCTAAATAACCATGATTGGTAACAAAAGCCAAAATTCCTGCTCCAGTTTTTTCAATTCTCCACTGCCCAAATCTGATAAATTTTACATAGTCATCTTGCAACCATTTCGGATTTTTTTCGTTTAAATCCATACCATCTACTTGGTAATAATCTTTGATTAAACCATCAATCCAACTACCTTTATTAGCGGAATGTCCAGCATAAGGGGGATTACCAATGACAACATTAATGGGCGTTTCCGTCTTAACTTCGGCGGCTTGGTTTGCCTCTTGGGAGATATATTCAGCAAATAGTAATTCTGATTTTTTGATACCTTCATCTAAGCTATTAGTAAGAAAAATATTAAGCCTTTCTTTCTCTTGAAACCGATAACCTAAAGTTTTTAATAATAAACCTAATTTTAAATGAGCAATGGTATAGGGAGTCATCAATAACTCAAAACCAAATAATCTTTTTAAGACTCGTTTTTGCTTTAATAATTCGTGCCAATTTCTAACACCATAACGGTTAAAATTTTCATAAATTTGTTTAATTATCTCGTATAAAAAAGTACCTGTCCCCGTAGCGGGATCTAAAATATTAACATGAGTATTAGCTAAACCATCATCTAAATAGAAGTAAGTTTCTAACACATCATTAACAGCTTTGACGATGAAATAAACGACAGGTTCGGGTGTATAATAAACCCCACGATTTTTTCTTAATTTAGCAGAATAAGCGGATAAAAAAGTCTCGTAAAAATGCACAACGGGATCTTCTCTTTTCGTTTCCCTACCAAAATTTTCTAAAATATTACCCATATCCGCATTAGCTAAAAGTTCGATTAAAAGGGAAATTGCCCACTTAATTTTTTCAGCGATATTGGTACTAATAACGGTATCAAATAAACCTTTTAAAAAGGGGATATTATCACTCAAATAATAACTAGCGGTTTCCGCATTAAACTCATCATTAAAATTTTCTGCCCTCACCCCCAACCCCTCTCCCACAGTAGAGGGGAGACTTTTATTATTATTTTCTCCTTTATTAAGGGGGGCTAAGGGGGTTTTTTCATGATGCCCAATTCTAGCAGTAAATAAGCCATAGGCAATAGTTTGAGCGTACATATCAGCAAAATTATTGCTGTCTAAATCAGGTAATAATAAATCTTGAAATACTAATTTTAATTGTCTTAATTCTCCCGTTTCATTCTCTTGTTTTAAAGCAGATTCGATGCTATAACAAAGGGCTTTTGTTACCGTTGCCATTTCCATCGCTAACTCGGTATAGTTGTTAATTATTTTCCCTTCATTACTAAGAAAATTATGGATTAAATCAATGAATTTATCCGCTTCTTTTGTGGCTATAATTTGATTATTTTTTACCTCACCAATAATAATTTTTTGCTGTAATTTACCATTTTTATACCAACGAAACTCTAAAAAATTAGTCAAAACAAAGTTAAGTGCGATCGCACTATCTAAATAACGCTGAAGTTGCTCGGTTTCGAGAATTAAATCTAAATTTTCACTGATTTTTTTTGCTTCAATATAACCAATAACACGGTGGTTTTTTCTAACCGTAAAATCAGGAATACCAGCTTGATTACCCTTTTCTTCAATAACCGCACTAACCCCTAACATAGCGGTATCAATAAAAGTTTTGAGGGTAGGATAATGACTTCTTTCACTACCTTTTTGTAAAATATTTTCTATTTCTTGAAGATAATAATTAACATCCATAAATTAAATTGTCTCAAAAAGTTTGTAGGGGTTGAATATTATTCAACCCGTCACAGCTTTAACGATTAATAAATAAGCCTTAAAAGGCTTACTACGAACGATTATATAATGGTTTTTCCATTGTGTATGGTATAATCTTTAATTAAAGTCCGAAAAGCTCTAACGGTTTTATTTCTTCCTTGAGTTTTACACTGATTTAAAAATTCTGGAATTAAGTTTTTTAAAGGAATATTAGGACAAATAGGACTAGATTCTACCTCTATATATTGACCATTTTTCAGAACATTTATCTGTAAATTACCTTTTTCAAAACGCCACAATTCAGGAACACCTAAAGCCGAATAAATATGAGGATAAGTACGAGATGTTAGATCCACTTCTAAGGCTAAATCGGGAGGAGGATCTATGGTTAAATCTATTCTTTTTTTACCTCGAATTTTGGCTTCATTTTGAATGTAAAAACAGTTATCAGGTTCTAGTCCTTTTTGCAATATTTCGCTTTTAAAGGTTGTTGAACCTAAACAAAAATCAATGTCTAATTCCTCTAAAATAATCTCTAATAAAGTGCTTATTAAAACCTTATCCCGTTCATATTCTAGGGATGGAGTCATAATTTTTAGGATGTTATGATGATAGGCAATTCTACTATTTCTTTTCTCTCCTAATTCTTCTAATATTTGTTCAAATTGCTTCCAATCAACATCATTTATAACCAAAGTTTGACCTTCTAAAACGTTAATTTTTTCTAAGGCTAAAAGCATCTTTTTTTCCTGAATAACAATATCAGATCCCTCTTACCTCCCCCTTAATAAGGGGGGAATTTTTTAACCAAATTTGATCATGTCTCGCCCTTCCATGATAGGTTTTTCTCCTTTCAATAGAGGTGCGATCGCATTTTTGATTCTTTGGGCAGAGGGAGGGCATCCGGGGAGGAATAAATCCACCTCTACCACATGGTGAATGGGTTGTACTTTTTCCAATAATGGAGGCACGATTTCGGGGTCTTTAGGAATTTGACCACCGTGATCGCTTAACTCCAGATAACACCGTTTTAACACAGGATCAGAGCCATTTAACATATTCCTCATAGCAGGTACATTGGCTGTCACAGCACAATCACCGAAGGAGATTAAAAATTTAGTTTTTCTGCGTACTTCAAGCAGTAATTTTAAGTTTTCCTCGTTGGCGATCGCACCTTCCACGAGACAGACATCTACATTATCAGGATAATCTTTAATATCACTAGCAACGGGGCTATAAACCATATCCACCGCTTCGGCTATATCAAATAAAAACTCATCCAAGTCGAGAAAAGACATATGACAACCAGAACAACCTGCTAACCAAACCGTGGCAAATTTTATCTTGTCCATTGGTGTTTCTCCCTTGCTGTATGTAAAAAGTCAATATTATCAGGGTGTTTGTGCATTTCTGCCGTGGTTACACCCTTATGAAAAATAGTACCCGTGGGACAGGCTTCTACACACTTACCGCAGGAAGTACAAGCAGAGACATCCCCCCAAGGCTGATTTAGTCCACTAATAATCTTTGCCGCCGCCCCCCGAAATCCCACATTCCAAACGTGAGCGCCTTCGATTTCGCTACACACTCTCACACAACGGGTACAAAGAATACAACGATTATGATCAATACCAAACATGGGATGGGACAAGTCCACATCTCGATCAGGGAAACGGTAGTTAAAGCGACTGTGATCCATACCTACTTCTACCGCAGTATCCTGCAACTGACAATTATTATTTGCCACACAAGTAGCACAAATGTGATTACCTTCAGCAAAAAGTAATTCCACAGTCATTTTACGATATTCTTTGAGGATGTCTGTTTGAGTAAATACTTCCATCCCTTCCCTTACTTCGGTAATGCAACTCGGTACAAGTTTATCACTACCCTTAATTTGTACAAGGCATAAACGACAAGCCCCCACATCGGAAACTCCTTCTAAATGACAGAGTGTCGGAATTTTGACCCCTGCTTCCTTAGATGCCGTTAGGATACTACTGCCAGATGCGATCGCAACATCAATATCATCAATTTTTAAAGTTACTACAGCCATAGGATAAGAATGAAGAATGAAGAATGATTTGGGTTCGGGAAGAGGTGTCAGGGTGTTTAGGGGATGAGAGAGGGAAACAAGTAATGAGTTCGGAGTTATGAAAGAGGTGTCAGGTTTCAGGTTTCAGGTTTCAGGTTTTAGGTTTTAGAAGAAAGTAGTGAGTGTTCAGAGTTTTTAATTCTTAATTTTTAATTTTTAATTCTTAATTCTTAATTATCAACTATTCACTATTCATTATTCACTAGTTATCATAGCCGTTCAAATTAATCCCCGCTAAACCTGCATAAAGATTAATGGCACTGTTGATTATAGAGTGATCACTGGCGTGATCATTTACCACTGGTGACATTTCAATTCTTAACCTGCCTTTATAGTAGTAACATTTCCCTTTCTGATAGTCTGGGTTTGCCGTTGCTTCTATAAAGTCACCCCAAGAGGCTTCTATCCATGTATCTGTGACAATTTTTGGAGAAAATGTTGTTGTCATAAAGCAAAGATGATGAATGTGAACTATGGGTTGTGAAAAGGAAACAGCGTATAATTGCTTATTTATTACTTATTTACTCTACTTATTGCTTAAACTTTCAACAACTCCTGATATTCATTTTCAAAATATTTCAGGGTGCTTAAGACAGGATTCGGGGCGGTTTGTCCTAAACCACAAAGGCTAGTAGCTTTCACCATTTCTGATAGATGTCTTAATGCTTGTAAGTCTTTTTCTGTGGCTTCGCCGTTGAGGATTTTTGTCAACATTTGATATAGTTGCACAGTACCCGTACGACAAGGAATACATTTACCGCAGGTTTCCCCCCGACAAAATTCCATATAAAATCGGGCTAATCCCACCATATTAGTATCTTCATCGATAACAATCATTCCCCCAGAACCCATCATTGTGCCTAATTCCCTCAGTGATTCATAGTCCACAGGGGTATCAAAAAGCTCAAAAGGAATACATCCCCCAGAAGGTCCTCCCGTTTGCACTGCTTTAACTTGGGCGTTATCTGTGACTCCTCCCCCCATTTCCATGACAATTTGCCGAATAGTAGTTCCCATGGGTACTTCAATTAAGCCTGTATTCTGGACTTTTCCCGTCAAAGCAAAAACTTTTGTACCTTTACTGGTAGCTGTGCCAATACTGCTATACCATGTCCCTCCCTGACGAATAATTGGTACAACACTGGCGAAGGTTTCCACGTTATTAATGAGGGTTGGGCTTCCCCATAAACCTGACTGGGCAGGGTAGGGGGGGCGAGGGGTGGGATTTCCTCTTTTCCCTTCGATGGAGGCGATAAGGGCTGTTTCTTCGCCACAAACGAATGCCCCTGCTCCAACTCGAATTTCTACTTTAAAGTCAAAGAGACTATCAAATATCTGTGTCCCTAGCAAGTCTTTGCGTTTTGCCTGTTGAATGGCTTTTTGTAATCGGGCTATGGCTAGAGGATATTCTGCCCGAACATAAATATATCCTTCATTTGCTCCCACCGCATAAGCGGCGATCGCCATTCCTTCAATAATACGATGAGGATCACTTTCTAAGACACTACGATCCATAAATGCACCGGGATCACCTTCATCCGCATTACAAACTACATATTTCTGCTCATTAGGCATTTTCGCCACGGTTGCCCATTTTAAGCCAGTAGGATAACCTCCTCCACCTCTGCCTCTTAATCCACTGATGGTAATTTCTTTGACGACTTCTTCGGGGGTCATTTCATGAAGAACATGATATAACTGTTGATAACCACCAACAGCGATGTAATCTTCGATTTTCTCAGGGTCAATTTTGCCACTATTTTCTAAGACAACGGGCATTTGTAAGGCAAAGAAAGGATGATTATAGTCTCCTTCTGGGGCAGTGGGGTTTACTTGAGAATTTTGTAGGGCTAGAATCATAAGATAAGCATCTTCTGGTCGCACATTTTCGTAGAGTTTTCCATTGACATCTACTAAGCAACCTCTACCGCAAAAACGCATACAACCCACGGCACATAAATCAACTTTTTCCTTTAATCTCTGAGATACGATCGCATCTTCCAAAGCCTTAGCTACTTCCGCCGCCCCTGAAGATTGACAACCTGCGGCATTACAATATAAAACCCGAATCGGTTTACGAGAGTTAACGGTTTCAAGTGCGATCGCCTGTAGTTCATGCAATTCCATTATTATTTACTCCTGTAACCAGCTAGTGACTTTTTTGACAACCTCATCGGCGGTTTGTTTTCCGCATACCTTACCGTCATAAACCACAGAAGGAGCTAAACCACAGGCCCCAATACAACGAGCAGTAAGCAAAGATACCTTGCCATCAGCAGAAGTTTCCCCTTGTTGTAACCCAGTAGCCTCCGCCAGTTTTTCCAGTAATTCCGATGAACCTTTTACATAACAGGCAGTACCCAAACAAACAACGCAATTATGAGCACCTGAAGGCTTTAAAGAAAAAAGATGGTAAAAAGTAGCCACCCCAAACACTTCACTAAGAGGTAGTTTTAACTGTCGAGCAACATAGATTAAAACATCATCTTCAAGATAACCAAAAGTTGATTGGGCTTTATGCAAAACTTGAATTAAAGCATCTTGTCTGCTGTGATTTTTTTTGATAACTACATCTAAAATTTTGAATCGTTTATCTTTCACCTGTGTATTTTCCGCAGGAGATTCGATCGTTGTAGTCATGATTCCTCTGAGTAAAATAAGCCCCCAAGAAAAACCAACCTTGAACAAGTCAAACCTTTGCTACGATTGAAATTCAGGCAATTTTTCTTAGTTTTCCAATTTCAATTTAACACGAATATAAAAGCTCAAATCTCTTTGTTAACTTAGTGATAATATTCTTAACTAAAAATAACATTTACTAAATTTTTTTCACAAGTTTGTTATTGAGAATAAATCTATTTAGCTTTTGTTTTTTAATAATTATGATATAAAATTCTGACAAGAAATATACTAAGTTAACGACAAGTAAATTAATAGTTAAAATTGAGGCAAAAGGCAAAAGGCAGGAGGCAAGAGTATTTAATAATTTAATTTTTTGATAAGAGTAGAAATCATTCTAGTTTATTCTTTCAAGTTGTTAATAATTGTTTCTATATCTTTAAGTGTACATAAGCCTACTCTTGCGGATAAAAGAAGATGAGTTTCTGTTTCATTTACAGAACCCTGAGCTATGCTTAAAAAACGCTTATAATCTCTCGAAGATTTTCTTCCATAACCTTCAGATATATTTGCTGGTATAGATGATGATGATTTTCTAATTTGTAAAACCATCCCGTATAATTCTTCTTTTGGAAATTTTTTGGTCACAAAATAACATTGTTCAGCAATTTCCATCCCTTTTTGCCAAATTATTAAATCTTTAAAGTCTTTTATCTCTGACATCTTGAAGTCTTTAATATCAAAAAATATTTTAACACTTTTGCCTTTTGCCTCTTGCCTCTTGCCTACCAAAGACCAATAATTTACATACTCAAAGTAATAGAACCTTAATTTTTACCTATGTGTTTAGCAGTTCCGGGAAAAGTAATTGAGATAATATCTAGTGATAATCTCTTAGATTTAAAGGGAAAAATAAGTTTTGCAGGGATTATAAAAGAAGTATGTCTAGCTTATGTTCCAGAAGTAAAAATCAATGATTATGTAATCGTTCATGCGGGTTTTGCATTGAGTATTATAGATGAGCAAGAAGCCAAACAAACCCTAGATGATTTAGCTACGATCAAGAATTTTGATGAAGGGGTTGCTAAATTGTAATGTGCAACATTACTGATTTACCGAGATAGGCTAACCCGTTTTAATTATTCTTTCTTAGAAAGTTTTTTTAGCAGTCATGGTGTAGTTATAGAAGTATTAGATGAAGTATTACCCAAAAGTTATGAAGCTGAATTGGTAGAAGATATTATTTCTTTGATGGCTTCTATGAGTGCTAAGATATACGGGAAACGAGCCAGTGAGAATAGAAAGAAAAAATCTCATCTTTCGGTGGTATCTGGAGGTGAATCTTGAGATTAGTCCAAAGACATATCATCAGACCTGACCATAAATACTACCAGTATTTTGATCAGCAATGCTACTTGTCCAAAAATCTTTATAATCTCTCCACTTATCGTTATAGACAGCATTTCTTTCAAACAGGACAAAAGTTGTCATTCAATGATTTATACCATCAAGTATCTAAAACCTCAGCTTACTATGCTTTACCAAATACCAAAGTCGCAAAGCAAATTATTAGACGTATCGATCAGTCATGGAAGGGATATTTTCAGGCACACAAAGACTGGAGTAGAGTTGATAATTATCTTCATACAGTGTCTCGCCGTGTTATTGATTGGTGCTTGTTAAATAGCATTGGTACTTTAGTAATTGGGAAAAATGATCATTGGAAACAATCTATAAACATAGGCAAAAAAAATAATCAGCAATTTGTCAGCATTCCCCATGCTCGTTTGATTGAAATGCTTTGCTACAAAGGCGAACTAATGGGAATCAAAGTGGTGGTAACAGAAGAAAGTTACACTAGCCAATCTTCCTTTTTGGACTTTGATACATTACCGTCTTATGGTGAGAAAAAACCTAAATTCTCAGGTAAAAGAATCAAGCGAGGATTGTATAAAACATCAACAGGGAAATTGATTAATGCCGATGTTAACGGGAGTTACAACTGCATCAGGAAACATCTTCAACAAGAAAAAGTAAAGTCAAATGCTTTTCATAGCCATGACTTAATGGCATTGCCGTTTATGCCAGTAACGTATGATCCGTTACGAACACACAATCTCAATTTTCTACAGATTGTGTGAACGGTTTATTATAAGATGATCGAGATACATCCAGAAATAAAAACTATGGGTATAGAAGACAAAAAAGAAGAAAACAAATTAGTTTATTTAGTAGAGGAAGAAACTCAGAAACTGATAAAATGGGTTAAAAATATTGAAAAATCCGATGATTTAACCATATTTGAGAAAAATCAAGAGATTGTTACCCGTTTAGGGACGCATTATCGTAGTGATGGTTTAACAGAAATAGGTTTTTGGACTCCCAAGTTAATGAGGGAAGTGCTTCACCCCAAAGATATTTACTTAGAAATTTTTACTCCCCTTGAAAAAATTGATTGGCGTAAACCTTCTCAAAATATTAAATTTAGGAGAGATTGCGTCTGTTTGGAGAGATATGATATTTACTTTTGGGGAGTAATTGCAGGATTACAAGCTGGAACAAGAGATAATGCAGGATCTTTTTATTGGTTAAGATACGTTACTCCTTCGGGAAAAGTTGAGATTATCAGGGATGTTATGGCTTATTCCCTGCCTTATGGTATCTTTGCCCCTGCCGAGCTTTATGATATTGACAGTTTACAAAAGGAAAGGGCGGACATAGACTATTTTAAGCATACAGGTACCATTAGGGATAAGAAAATACCTAGGGTGTCAGATCC
This sequence comes from Cyanobacterium aponinum PCC 10605, assembly GCF_000317675.1. Taxonomy (NCBI): domain Bacteria; kingdom Bacillati; phylum Cyanobacteriota; class Cyanophyceae; order Chroococcales; family Geminocystaceae; genus Cyanobacterium; species Cyanobacterium aponinum. The sequence goes on along the minus strand of NC_019776.1, from coordinate 4,089,828 downwards.
AAGACATATTCTACAACTTCATGTAGGCACTGCTACTCAGGAGGGAACTTTTGAAGGATTAACTCACCTTTACCGCACCATTGGCGATAAAATTCGTAAAAATCAAACCCTTTCTCCCTATGAGCAAAATTATGTGGGTTATGATGCCATTCAATTATTACCCGTTGAACCAACCATTGAATATCGACGAGATTTCAGCAATCATAGCACCATGTTTCATATTACCACTGATGTTAATGGACTCGATCGCGATTTGTCTCATGAGCCTATTGTAGTAAAACTATCGAAACCGAATACTCAAAATTGGGGTTATGATGTTCCTATTCTTGGTTCAAATGCGACTAACCCTAGTTTTTTGGGAACTTTACGCCCAGATGAGTTATTTGATTTTATTGGTGTTTTACACAATTTTCCGGAAAAGCCGATTAAATTAATTTATGATTTAGTCTATGGTCATGCCGATAACCAAGGGGAATTACTGGTAAACCGTCTCTTTTTCAAAGGTCCGAATATGTATGGACAAGATTTAAACCATCAATCGCCGATGGTAAGGGCGTTACTACTGGAAATGCAAAGAAGAAAAATCAATACGGGGGCAGATGGTATCAGAATCGATGGGGGACAAGATTTTCGCTTTTTTAATCCTCTTAGTGGTCGAGTGGAATATGATGATCAATATCTACTGGCAATGAGTGACGTGGTTCAGGAAGTAGAAGGTTATAAAAGACGATTATTTACTATTTTTGAAGACGGAAGGCCTTGGCCTGAAGAGGGTTGGGAAGAAAAATCAACCTATCTGGACTTAATTAAACTTAAATCAGAATCCTATCAATGGGGTCCTTTAATTTTTGCCCATAATACCCCTGCTTTAAAAGGTTTTTGGGATAGAAAGTGGAGTCGGGTTTGTGAGGTAATGACTCAGGGTCAAAATTGGATTACTGGATGTGGTAATCATGACACTTTTAGGAGAGGAAACCAAATACCTTTGGATTCCGATGTCAATGAGTACTTAGGAGACTCTTTAAATGAAATTATTTATAATGCCTATGATAATCCAGCAGTGGCTTTGTGGGTATATGGTTTTAGTCCGGGTTTACCTATGGATTTTATCAATGTTTTGATGCACACCCCTTGGATGTTTTTCCGTAATACCGATGAAGAATATGGGGTAAAAGTGGTTTGTGAGGAGGTGGGTTTTCTTGATTGGCGCATTACTGAGCAGTTATATCAAAGAGATGATGTCTTTACCCGTATGAAGTCTTGGGGATTTAGAGAATTGCATCAGTTGAAGGAATTTACCCACACTCTCAACTCGACGATGATTGCTAAAGATTATGACTTAGAAGAAGTTATTTTAGCCTGTCAGAGTTGTTTTAAAGAAGTTGATGGTGCTTATTGCGACTTAGAAACCCTTAAATTTCTCAAACAAGCAGAAATGATTGATTTTCTCCAAAGTTTAGACAGCGATCGCCTCAAACAATGGGCTAATATGTTTATGGAAGACTGTTATCAAGTGTGTAATGTATCTCATTATTTTGAAAAAGTAGATCCTGCCTACACCCAATTTAATTTGTCTCTGCGACATTTTCGCTCTCAACATAATTGGCTACACAATAATATACAAGGAAGCGATCGCTTCAATCGTATTAGTGAAGATGGTGCAACAATCTTTTATGGCATTCGGAATAATCCCGATAATACAGATGAAAAATTGGCATTAGTAGTAAACCTAGAAGGAAAATCAAGAGAAATCAATCTTTTAGACTGGTTACAACTAGATGTAGATGAATGGGAGATTGTTTTTACAACTCCGAATTTATCACCCCCAGATGACATCAAAGATTTAAACTGTTTTCCTCTGGCACAAAGTCAGGGATTTTTGCTCAAAAGCAAGAAACAAGAAATAAGTAATAAGTAATAAGTAGGGGCGAATGGCCATTCGCCCGTACAAGGGTTTTTAATTCTTAATTTTTAATTATCAACTATTCACTTTGCCCTTTTCTCCTTCAATGGAGTTATCCTAAAAGAACATTAACTTGGTTTCTTCCCTTTGTTTTTGACTGATATAAGGCTTTATCTGCATTTTTTAATAAATCATCAGGGTTATTTTTTTGGTCAGGAATAGTGCAACTAGCCCCAACACTTAGGGTTACATATTCAGATGTATTTGAGGTTTCGTGAGGAATTTTTGCCCCTAAAACTTGGTCACAAATCAATTTTCCTAAATGTAATGCCCCTTGCCAAGAAGAGTAGGGTAGAATCATGGCAAATTCTTCTCCGCCATAACGGGCGAGTAAGTCTGTTTTTCTTTTGGTACTAGATGATAGTATTTGAGCAACGCAACGTAAACATTCATCTCCTTTTTGATGACCATAGGTGTCGTTATAGAGTTTAAAGTGATCTATATCACAAATTAGGAGAGAAAGGGGTTTTTGTTCTCTTTTCATTTGTTGCCATTGTTGAGATAAATATTGATTGAAATGACGGCGGTTAGAAACTTTTGTTAGATCGTCAATGATTGCTAATTCTTCTAATTTTTTATTTGCTTGGCGTAGGGATGCCTCTGCTTTTTTTCTTTTTTCTATTTCTTTTTGGAGGGAAAGATTTTGATTAATTAGTTGTTTTTTTTGTTCTTGAATTGTTAACTGATTTTTAGTTCTAATTAAAACTTCTTCGGGGTAAAATGGTTTTGTAATGTAGTCCGCTCCACCTAAGTTAAAGGCTCTGATTTTATCATCTGAACGATCGCACCCACTAAGAAAAATAATGGGAATTTCTTGGGTGATGGAATTAGACTTAATAATTTCACAAACTTGATAGCCATTAATTCCGGGCATATTTATATCTAAAAGAATCAAATCTGGTTTTTTTTTGGCGATTTCTTCTAGGGCATGAGAACCGTTATTAGCTTGACGGACATGATAACCTTGAGTGGCAAAAATCTTTTTTAACAACTGAATATTATTGACAATATCATCAACTATCAAAACATCATAATTCATATTTTTACCATTAGTTTTAAAGGGGCGATAAATGTTTATTGACGATGACTAATACTTCTTCGGGATTAATTGGTTTTGCCATAAAATCTGAAGCACCAATTATTTTACTCCTCACTCTTTCAATCATGCCGTCATTAGAAGTTAAAATGATGATCGGAGTATTGCGGAAAAGAGATAATTTGCGTAAACTGGCACAAATCTCATAACCGTTAGTATCTGGCATTACTAAGTCTAAAAAAATCATATCTGGTTTTGAGGCTAAAATTTTGGCGATCGCCTTTAGGGGTTCTGTAATACCTAAAAATCTGTATCCAGCTTTTTTAAGAATAATATTCATGGTTTCGCAAATTAGAGGGCTATCATCGATACAAGCAATCAATGGTGTTGCTGTTTCCGCTTCTTGGACTTCTGTAACTGGGGAAATGGGTGCAGGTAAATCAGCCACAGAAACTAAATCAATGTAACCTTGTTGAATATAGGGGAGTAAAGAACTACTAAACTGGGGTAAATCCCGTTTAAATTGTACCGCTAAATCTCTTAGAGTGTTCCTACCATTGAATAATTTTTGGAAAATTTCATAGGTTTTCGGTGATGTTTTTGCTTGTAATTGTTTTGCAGAGCGTATTACAGGGGCTTTGTTAGGACTGCGATCACCTAATCTTAAGTTAACCCATTGTTGCCATTGTTGCCATGCGGGTACGATAACTTGACTTGCGTCAAGAAGACAAATTTGCTCCTCAAGGGGAATATGTACCTTACTATTAAGAAAAAAACTGATTTCCAGAGTTTGATTGAGATCAAAAAAAATCTCGATAAAGATATTATTCACCATTTTGATAACGCCATCTCTACCAACTTTGCCTTCTAAAAGCCAATGACGCACCAACTCATATTCCCAACAAAACTTAATCTTGTCCGAAGAGATAGATTTTATTTCCTGCTCTAAAAAAACTTGATCTGATGCCACTTCTGGAAGAAAAGCCGCTAAATTACGACGCCAACGCCTGACAGAATGATTCCCTCCTGTAGCACAAATCAATCTACCCATATAAAGATAAAATCGCCATTGTTCTTTTCCCGGATGTACTAACTGTAATTCACCACTAAACTGATGCTTTTTCAAAACATTAAACAGATAACTTTGTTTTGATGCCACAAAACCTTTAATGGGAATACTACTATGATTTTCTTGGTTTGGCGTTTCCATTAGTGGTATATCAAATCTATTCGAGCTTTAATTATGTTGATCTTAGTATAATATTTCAATTAGGAATTAGTAATTATCATCTAAAATCCAATACCTACAATCCGAAACCAAAAGCTCTACACCTAAATAATGCGTACTATTAACGAAATTAACGAAAAAATACTACAGAAAAAAGCAAGGGTTTGCACCATCGAAGAATTAAAAGCGAAAGTAAAGAAAATAGGCATAAAGAAAACTTATGAAAAAGTCGATGTAATTTGTGCTGGTACTTTTGAACCCATGGAGTCTTCAGGGGCAATTTTAAATCTTGGTCATACCGATCCCCCCATGAAAATACGTCATTGTTGGTTAGATGGTGTTCCTGCCTATGCTGGTTTTGGAGCTGTGGATCTTTATTTGGGGGCAACGGCTTTGCCTGATGTCAATGATGCAGAAAATACGGTTATTCCTGAAAAGGGAGGGGCTCATGTGATTGAAAGTCTCATTGCGGGAAATTCTGTTTCCGTTAAAGCCATCGGACAAGTTACTGATTGTTATCCCCGTGCTTCTTTCGATGCAACGATTAATATTAACTCCATAAATCAGTTTTACTTATATAATCCTCGTAATTTGTATCAAAATTTTATTGTGGGGGTGAATGGAGGCGATCGCATCTTATATACTTATTTAGGACCTTTGTTGCCTCGTTTAGGTAATGCGGTTTATTCTAATATCGGGGCTTTATCACCTCTTTTAAATGATCCTTACCTAGAAGCGATCGGTATTGGTACAAAAATATTCTTAGGGGGTGCAGAGGGTATGATAACCTGGGAGGGTACTCAACATTTTCCCTTACAAAAAAGAAGCACTAATGGTACTCCTATTGGGCCTGCTTCCACTTTAGCATTAGTAGGAGATGCAAAAAAAATGGATCGTAAATGGGTGAGGGGTTGCTACTTTAAAAATTATGGAGCATCTTTAATGTTAGGGGTGGGGATTCCTTTCCCCGTGTTAAATGAAAAAATCGTTGAAAATTGTGCGGTGGAAGATAAAGATATTTATGCTCCCGTGATGGACTTTTCTATTCCTCGCCGAGTGCGTCCTAGTTTTGGTTTAGTCAATTATGCTCAACTTAAACAGGGTAAAATCAAAATTGAAGGACAAATAGTTAAAGTAGCTTCCGTTGCTAGTCTTTATCTTTCTCGTCAGGTAGCAGAAACCTTAAAACAGTGGATTTTGGATGGTAAATTTACTTTGACTGAAGCAGTTTCTCCTTTACCTTCATCGACAACTTTTATTTCTCAGGATGGTGTCAATTAACTTCTGTTTGGGGAGTAATCTTAGAAGTTAAGAAGTAATAGTAATGAGTAATGAGTTGAAATCAGAAGTTTTTTATTCTTCATTATTATTGTGGAAATATAAGTCATGTATAAAAGTAGTATTTTATGGTGTTTTAATCCTGATGAAAATATACCAGACGACTTTTTTATTCAAGTAAATAATATTGTTAATAATCGACAACAAAATCAACTAAAAGATATTAAATATTTAGCTTTATTATTATGGAAAAGAAATGTTCGTACTAAACAAGATTTAGAACATTTTTTTAACCCTCAATATATTCACGATAATAACTCTATCTTTGAGCAGGAAATTGATGTTGCTGTTGCTAGATTAATTAAAGGAAGTGAGAAACAAGAAAAAATTATTATTTGGGGAGATTATTCTTGCGATAGTATTATTACAACTACCATCCTATTTACTGGATTAAAGAATATTTTTAGGGCAGAAGATAATCAATTATCCTATTATTTTTCTCCTAGAAATTATCCTAAATTTGGATTAAATTCTTCAGAAATTAAAAACTTAGCAGATAAAGGTTATAAATTAATTATTTGTGCTGGAATGGGAAGTAATAATTATCAAGAAATTAATTATGCTAATAGTTTAGGCTTAGATATTATTATAGTTGACAATACTTTTTTATCTGTAGATAAACCTCCGGTTTGTGCATGGCTTAATCCTCATTTTTTACCAAAACATCATCCTGATTATTCTTTATCTGGAGGCGCATTCGGCGTAGTCACACCTTCGGTGATCGCATTTTTTCTTATTAAAAAGTTATTTTCTCGTTTGTCTGAAAATATTAACTTAAATAATTTATTATTGTTAATCGCTTTAGACTTGCTACAAGGAAAATATGATTTATGGGGAAATAATCGATACTTACTTCTAAAAGGAATAAATTTGTTAAAAAAAGAGCATAATTTTGGGACACAACTTTTAATAGAGGTATGCAAAAGAAATGGTTATCATCCTTTAAATACTTATCAGGGAATCAGTGAGAAATTTAATACTTTAATAGGAATGTATAGTAATCCTGAAAATATAATTAATATTATTACTAATGAAGATAAAAATAAAAATTCCGCCTATATAAATAAAATCGAGAAAGCATACTTTAGTTATCAAGACTTAAATTATACATATTTACAGTATATACATAAGCAGGTTAATTTACTGGATCTAAGTAATCACAAGTATTTAATTTTTAAAGGTAACAAATGGAATGTAAATATTATCAATCTAGTTGCAAAAAATACTTATAATTTATATAAATTACCTGTCATCATTTTATCTAATTACGATCAAGATAATATTTTTTATGGTTTTATTTATGGCTTTTTTTCTGAGTATTGGGAACAAGTATTTAGTCAAAAAGATTGGATTATTGACTATAAATTATCTTCAGATGGTTTCAGTTTTTTTATATTAGAAGAAAATATTACAATTTTAACCGAATTGATTAGTCAAAAAATTAACAATAATATTTATCATAATTCGCAAACCATTAATATAGACCTAGTTTTAACTATATTTGATTTGAATAATATTCTCTTTCAACAAATAGGAATTATTGAGCCTTATTCGATAAATAATCCTCCTGTAAATATAATGCTTAAAAACTGTAATGTTAATAACTTATTTGAGAAAAAATATGATAAATTTAAAGGAAAAAATCAGAATTACACTAGAGATTTAACTTTAGAGTTTTGGATAGAAGATGATAGTTGTGATATTCCGTTCAAAGCCATTTGGTGGGGAGCAAAAAAAGATAATCTTGAAAAAGATAAAACTTATGATATTATCGGCACTATTGAGTATCAATATCACTTCAAAAGTACTGAGAAAATCTATTATTTAAGAGTGATTGATTTAAAACCAAGTAATTCTAGTAATAGATTTTATGTAAAAAATAATTACATTTCTATTCTTGATTATAGACGAGCAAAAAAAACAGATGAATTAGCAAATATTAATGGTAAAATTATAGATAAATGCCCTCTTAAATGGTCAGAAATTAATCGTAGTTATCAGGATGCGATCGCCGAAGGTGGGGCTACGTCGAACGCAGAATCTACAGCTTCACCTAAGCCTTACAAAAGTAGTTTAATCCTAGCTTATAATCATCCATCAGAAAAAGAGTTAGAAGAATTATGGCATCAATTTCTAACCATTATTAAACTATCCCTACAAGGGAAAAAAAGCGTTAACAAAGAGTCTTTATTAGAGACATTATGTATCAGTGATTTATCCTTAAATAAAATTTGTCATATTTTGCCTTTAATTGGTGTTAGTTTTCGGATTCAGCCGGAAGAAATTATATTCAGTAAAATATGGGAGACTTTTCCTCCAGAAAATTATTTAGAAGCAAAGCAGAATTTTCAAGATATAATTAGTCAAGAATATTTACAAAAAGAGTATTTTTATAAAGTTAAAGTAGAAAAAATAAAGGAATATTTAGATTTTCAGAAACATATTTAGTTAATGGTTCTTCAGAGTGTGGTTATGATAAATTATGTCTTAAAAAGGTTTCAGGTGGCAGGTAGCAGGTGTCAGGTTAAATAACCTCAGTTCGGTTTAAGAATATCGGAAAAGGATAGGTGTCAGGTGTCAGGTTTCAGGTTGCAGGTGTTAAAGTGATGAGAGGATGAGAGGGGAAGTAGGGGCTTGGGGTTTTGGGGTGTAACGTCAGTTCGGGTTAAGGCAATTTTATTCTTATTTCTAAAAAGCTATAAGGTTTTTTAACTACGGGATAATGCTTTCAGCTTATCCAAAACTCAGGTTAAATAAAAATTTATAAAATTTAAGTTTTAAAATCCCCTCTTCCCTATTCCCTTTCTCCCCTTTTAAGGGGAGACACAGAGGGGTTTCCCCTTTTCCCTTTTTCAACGAACAATTTATCACGACGAGAAGTGATAGAGCCAAATTAATTAGTTAGAACTAAAGAGGGATTTAACTAATGTTTTAGTTTTTTCGTCTAAAGTCTGCCAGTTTAACTGTCCATCCTCTTCAAAAAGAGTTTTATCAGTTGTTACAGGTTGAGTAGTGCTTTCTGAATAGTTATTGAAACAAACTTGAAAACATAACTCCCAAACATTATTTTTTTCTGTTTTATTTTCCTTTTTAATAGCAACAATATAACTGGGAAAAGGTTCATTAATTTCTTCATAACTAACATCATAATTAGATAATTCTGACTCCTTACGAATATTATCCAAGAGACGAATAAAAATGGGTTGCATTAATACTTGTGCTAATTCATATTCTTGGGCGTTTTTAAATTTAGGTTCAATCATGGATTTTTTTTTGATATTTAATACTTCTATATATTAGTTAGTTTGATAAACTATTTTATAAATAATTCTGCTGATAGTTAGTATTTTTTGAACATTACTAATATTATTTTTCAATCGTCGATATTTTTCTTTAATTTTTTTGATTTCTAAAGCTGTTGTTAGAATAGATAAGGAAACCTCTTTGATAATTAAAGGTAAGTTTTTATTGATATAAATTAGCCTAGTATTCAGAGTCTTTAAATATTTTTTGATTCTGATGAGTTGCCATAATAAATAAAAATTAATTACACAAATAAATATATTAAAAGATAGTATAAAAATTAAAGACATCAACTACTTATATTTAAGTTTAAAAAATAAAATTGTACCTGCTAAAATTAAGGTAACAATATTCGTAACTAGGACAGGAATATCCATGATAAATAATCCATAAATAATCCATAAAACAACCCCTAAACAAAAGCAAAGAAACATTGCTAAAGATATATCTTTTGCGGATTTACTTCTCCAAGTTTTAATCGCTTGGGGCAAAAAAGAAATAGTGGTCAAACTACCAGCCATCAAACCTATAATTGTTATCCATTCCATATATTTTTATTAAACATTAATTATTAATAAATGAAGTTATTTTACAGTAGTTATGATCAATAATATTTCTCAAAAAAGTTTCAGGTGGCAGGTGTGAGGTTGTTGGGAGGAAACAAGTAATGAGTTAGGATTTAGGAGTTAGGGGTTTTTAATTTTTAATTCTTAATTCTTAATTATCAACTATTTACCTTTGCCCTTTTCCGTAACTTTTAATTACAATTTGATATTTTTCAATGACAAACGAGGATCATCTTGACTAATTGAGCGAATTTTTTCATAATATTCTTTTTCCTGATCAGAAATATTTTTAGGAGTTGCGATCGCAATTTTCACTAATAAATCACCATTACCCCCTTTTGGATTACTCCAGCCCTTGCCTTTAAGACGTAAAGACTGCCCGTGACGAATACCCGCAGGAATTTTAACCATAACTTCCCCTTCAGGAGTTGGCACATTAACTTCTCCTCCCAAAACAGCCTCATAAGGAGTAATTGGCACTTCACACACTAACTTATCATCCTCAAAAGAGAAAAAATCATGAGGCTTTAATTCAACCTTTAAATATAAATCTCCTTTATGATTACTGATAGGGTTAATTTGCCCTTTTCCTTTCAATCTGACTTTTGTGCCATTTTTTGCCCCCGCAGGAATTTTAACAGTAACGATTTCTGAACCTAAATCTAATTTTGTCTGTACCCCATGATAGGCTTGATAATAGGTAAGAGTAATGCTTTTTTCAATATCATTTCCCCTCCCTTGACTAGCAGTTGTACCAGTGTTAAAACCGCCAAAATCACTAAAACCAGTAGTTTGAGTGCGTGTATTACCAAAAGGTCTTCCTAGTAAATCAGCAATAAACTCGTCAAAGCTATTATACTTACCAAAATCAAAATCCATATCATTAGAACTTCGTGTTTGATAGGTATTGCCCCAAGTCGTTGTATTTCTGCTTGTAGTTCTTTGTCCCATGGGTCTGCCATAACGGATAAATTGGTCATATTTTTTCCGCTTTTCCGTATCTCCTAAAACCTCATAAGCCTCGCTAATTTCCTTAAATTTTTCCTCTGCCGCTTTGTTATCAGGATTTCTGTCAGGGTGATATTTAACGGCTAATTTACGAAATGCTTTTTTTATCTCCTCTCCAGAGGCTTTTTTATCTACTCCTAACACTGAATAATAATCTTTGAATTCCATTCCTTGCATAGTTGATTTTTTCTTCTCAGGTTAAAATAATATTCTATACTTTGATCACAAATAACATAAAGTTACTATTTCTTGTAAAAAAGTCGGGGATAGTCGAAAAGATGTAGTGATTGAAAAAGTTAAGTGGGATGATGTCCGAAATCAAAAACAACTATTTGCGAGAAAGCACTGGGTTTTTATCTACAAATCAAAACACTATTTTAGTTTCTATCTATAATTTTATTCATAATTGAGAAAATGGCAATAAAAGAAAAGGAAGTTTTATTAGGAAAATCTTTATCAGAATTAACTACATGGGTGGAAAATCAGGGGCAACCCGCCTATCGTGGCAAACAACTCTATCAATGGCTATATGAAAAAGGTGCAACATCTTTAATGGATATAACCGTTTTTCCGAAACAGTGGCGAGAAAATCAAGCAGAAAATATCATCGGACGTTCACAAGTTCATTATTGTAGCACAGCAAGCGATCGCACTTGTAAATATTTATTAAAATTAGCAGATGGTTTAATTATTGAAACCGTAGGGATTCCCACAGACAAAAGATTAACGGTGTGTGTTTCCTCTCAGGTGGGGTGCATCATGGCTTGTGATTTTTGTGCCACAGGAAAAGGAGGTTTTACTCGCAATCTTTACGCCCATGAAATTATTGATCAAATTTTGACAGTACAAAATGATTTTGGTGAAAGAGTCTCTAATGTGGTATTTATGGGTATGGGTGAACCTTTACTTAATTTACCCCAAGTGGTGAAAGCCATAAAATCTATCAATGAAGACGTAGGAATCGGGGCGCGATCGCTTACAATATCTACTGTGGGTTTGCCGAATAAAATCCTCGAATTAGCTCAACATAAATTACAAATTACCTTTGCGGTTAGTCTCCACGCCTCTAATCAGGCAGTGAGAGAAAAACTGATTCCCAGTGCCAATCATTACCCCCTAGAGCAACTTTTAGCCGATTGTCGAGAGTATGTCAAAATGACAGGTAGAAGGGTAACTTTTGAGTATATTTTGCTTTCTGGAGTTAATGACTTACCCCAACACGCCCAAGAATTGGCTCAACATCTTCATGGTTTTCAGACTCACGTTAATCTCATTCCCTATAATCCCATCTCAGAAGCCGATTATCAACGTCCTTCTCCCGAAAGGGTAAGTCAGTTCAAAAAGTTATTACAACAGGAAAAAATCGCCGTCAGTGTGCGTTATTCTCGTGGTTTGGATGCCGATGCCGCTTGTGGGCAATTAAGAGCCAGTAAAATGAAGTGACATACTCCCACACCAAAATTCAAAGAATTTATCTAAATGGGAGCAAGAATACCCTATCCTTCTTTAAGGTAGGGATGAATTGCGACGTGCGACCTGAACTGGTCATTTGAATTGGTACAGCCTTGTACCGTTCACAAAAATTGTAGAAAAGGAAAAGAATTAAATCTTATTCTTTACAACATTGCTAGTACACCTATAATCAGACACATTAAAGTTAAGGGCAATGCCAGTCCAGATGATTCCTCACTCCGTGAATATTGGAATAACCGCAAACTTAAACAGGGTAAAAACTATTGGGCAAAAGGGAGTAAATACTACCTAATAGCTAAAAATCAGGAATGGAAATGTCCTGTATGTGGTGAAAACTTATTCAACGGAGAACAAATAATAGAAACCCATCATATAGTACCCGTTAAGTATGGTGGTGAAGACTCCACTGATAATCTTGTACATTTACACAAGGCTTGTCATAAACAGGTACATTCAAAATCCAAGTCAAAGGCTTGAAGTAAGGCTTGAGCCGTGTGATTGGTAACAGTCACGCACGGTTCTTAGGGGAGGGGAGAGAGGTGACTCTCAAACCTTACCCGCTCCAACAAAAAAATATTGCAGTAGCAATTCCTATTTGGTAAAATCAAGAGACCTCTCCATAAATTATTTTTCGTTGGCTCGTAGTAAGGGCTTCAGCCCTTAAAATGTCTATTATTGGAGATGTCTAAAGTATACCGTTAACGGGTATCTACGGGGGGTCTCCTCGAAAGTCACGGCTAACCATGAATTGGCATGGTGTCTAGGTTTCCTAGATGGATGTATGACCTAGTAAGGTAAGTACCAGTCAGCCTAGCAACCCTCGTGTATAGTGGAGGGAATTACAAGTAATTGCAGTTCAGAATCGCTATCCTTCTACGAGATAGGGTTCTTCAATATATTGTTCTATTAACAATTGACAACTCCCACCGTTAACCTTGCGGTGTAACGGGGGATTCTTCCTTCACAGAAAGATGCCTTACAAAAGCGGTGCCTTTACTTGGTCTTACTCTTTCTCCAGAAGCTGATGCGATATGCCCTACCGCCAAAATTCGTAAACCTTCATCTCTGATATTTTTCGCTGCATTTACATCCCTGTCATGTATTGTTTCGCATTTAGGACATTGCCAACGACGAATATCTAAAGTTAAGCTATCTACTTGATATAAACAGTGATTACACGTTTTAGAAATAGGGAAAAATCTATCCACCTCAATGTAAGTTTTTCCTTCCCATTCTGCTTTATATTTGAGCATGGTGCAGAATTGTCCCCAACCACAATCATTAATTGATTTGGCTAATTTGTGGTTTCTTACCATGTTTTTTACTGCTAGATTTTCTACTACTATGACTTGGTTTTCGTCCACTAATTTACGACTTAGCTTGTGTAAAAAATCTTCTCTACATCTAGTTATTTTTTCATGTACTTTAGCAACGGCTTTTCTTGCTTTATGACGGTTATTTGAGCCTTTCTGCTTCTTAGCTAAACGTTTCTGTTTCTTAGCTAACTTTTGCTCATACTTACGATAATAATTAAGATTACCATATTTACTACCATCACTGGTAATGGCAAAATCTTTTACTCCCAAATCAATACCCACTGCTTTACCTTCTGAGTTTTGCTCTGGTAAGTCTTGCCCGTCATCATAGAGACAAGAAGCAAAATACTTGCCCGATGAAGTCATCGATATCGTAACCGATTTCAGCTTACCCTCTGGTAAACGAGATACCTTACAGTAAACTTTTTTTAATTTAGGTAAAGTCAAGTAATCACCGTCAAGTTTAATTCCTTGTGGGAATCGTACTGATTGTTTATTTCCTTTCTTTTTGAATTTAGGAAATTTAGCCCGTTTCTCAAAGAAGTTAAGAAAAGCACTACTTAAGTCTAAAGCTACTTGTTGTAAAGCCTGAGATGGAACTTCACTTAACCATTCCTTCTCTTTCTTTAATTGTGGTAGTTTATTGATTATTTCATCACGGCTTAAACCTTTTCCTGTCGCTTTGTAAGTTTCGTTAGTTAAATCTAAAGCAAAGTTATAGAACCACCGACAGCAACCAAAAGTCTTAGCCAGTAAGACCTTTTGCTCATCAGTAGGATAGATTCTATATTTGTATGCTTTTAACATTTAACACTTTAATTTAACTACTACTACCTTATCTTAGCATAGATTGTCTATTTTGTTAAGGACTCGCTATCGCTAGATTTTCTTTATTGGTTCGTTTACATGAGGGGCTGTGGGACGAAGTGAATTCGCCCCGATAGCAAACCCCTATCCCCGGGTTAATATTTCATCTATCTTATATTTGCTGTCCGATGACTGCTTTAACTAGAGTCTCAAAAGGATTATTATGATTATTCTTCAGAGGTTGTTGAGGATATGAGGTTACTAATTGACTAATAATTTTATCTTGCTGATGGAGAAAAATAACAGCTTCTTGCCAGTAGGGAGGAGTCACAATTAAATATCTCCTCTATACGTAGAAGACCAACCAAATAGCTTGCGCAATCTTTGAGAAGGATTAAATTTAAACACTGTACTATCTCTTTTTCTTTGAATATAAAATGTTCCAAAATTCCTAAAATTGACACTTTCTTGAGCTTTTAAACAATCATATATTTCGTCTAAGGTAGCATTAACAATTTCTTCGATAACTTCATCTTTTTGATTAATTTTTTTAGCAATACGCTTTACTAATTCTTTCTGATTAATTGACATTTTATGTTTTCCAATCAATTTTGTTTTCTTCTAAATATTGGGCAATATCCACTTCTAAATCTTCTAAAGTGTCCTCGTATATAAATATTGGTTGAAAATGTTATTATTACCAAGGCCAACGACCTTTAATTATTCTAATAGGGTGATGATTTAACTCTAAATCATCTAGGGAAAAATCTTCTTTATTAACTATTTTATTAACAAATGGAATAAACCAAGCAATTTTTTCTTCAAATGCAGGATTTAGACAATTATAATAATGTCTTAATGCTCCTTCTCCATTAGTATAAAAAGAACCATCATAGTCCCCGCCAACACGGAAAGTTGTTTCTAGGTTGCTCGGACAAAATACGAAGCCTTCTGCTTTCTCGTAAACAATTACAATAAAATCAATACCTCGCGCGATCGCTTCTTGATACCAAGTAGGATAAGTCATAGATTGAGGGATAATTGACCGATAAGAATATTACTTTTACCGCCACGATGATATTTTAAATGACATATATTGCATAAGGCTACTAAATTCTCTGGTCTGTTATCTTCTGGTATTCGGTTCCAGTGATGGACTTGCAGACAACTACCTCTACTTGATTTATTTTTGAAGTCAGCACCACATTGACTACACTTCCAATCGGCTTTTTGTTTGATGGCACACGCAATCTTATTCCAATCTTTGCTATATCTGCTCATCTTATCATCTCTAATTCTGTATCTATTGTAGGGCTTTTTTTTCTGAGCCGTTTCCGTCCCCTTACGGGGTAAATGTGGAATCGAACCGCGTTGCACGTCTTAAAGCAGCCGTAGATAAAATCGTTGGGGAAGTTTCCGTCCCCTTACGGGGTAAATGTGGAATCGAACGAAGTTATGATTAAGTTTCATATTACTGAGCGGTAGTTGGGTTTCCGTCCCCTTACGGGGTAAATGTGGAATCGAACTTTCTGCCATCTCTTTTGATTACGGTTTTGCTCATTATCTTAGATTTGTTTCCGTCCCCTTACGGGGTAAATGTGGAATCGAACTCTTCCCCTGTTGAATTAAACAGAACTATTAGTGTCGAAGTTTCCGTCCCCTTACGGGGTAAATGTGGAATCGAACACAGTGATATTTTCACTCCCATTGAGTGAAAATTTTTCTACAATTTTGCTACTACTTGTTTCCGTCCCCTTACGGGGTAAATGTGGAATCGAACGCGCTACTATGTATTTTCTGGCATCAAAGGACAGGTGAAAGTTTCCGTCCCCTTACGGGGTAAATGTGGAATCGAACCTTTGCAGGGTGTGCAGAGTTCTTGGGATTTCAAGCGAAAGGTTTCCGTCCCCTTACGGGGTAAATGTGGAATCGAACGTCGATGCAAAACAAACGGAAGCTAAGGAACTAGTGTTTCCGTCCCCTTACGGGGTAAATGTGGAATCGAACCCCACCAATATAAGGAGATTCCGCAAACTTAAGTAAAGTTTCCGTCCCCTTACGGGGTAAATGTGGAATCGAACCCTAGCCGTTAGAAACCTTGTCAGACATAGCTTTTACAAACTGTCTGCGAAAAACTACAAAGTAGTTCTTTACATTTCTTAATGATATTAAATTATCAAGGTAAAAAAACTTGTTTTAGACGTTTATTCGGCAATAAGCACAATTAAAAAGTGAAGTTAAGCATTAACACTCAGTTATTTACTTATTAACCTTAAAATCTAACTCTAACTATTATTTACTAACTGCGACATTTTTACAACCCCTTGTTACTTTTCTTTACAACAAATAAACTACTAATTTTATTCTTTCAGGATATAGTCAATTATTATTGGACAGGAACAAGCCATTGCGGTAAGACAACAAGTAAAAGATAAGTTGCGATATAGCAATTTAAAAGAATGGTTAGTAGCTTTTGCCGAAGATAATCAATTTAGTCACAACATTACAGAAAATCATTTATTACATTAAGTGCGATCGCAATTTATTCCTAAACAAAGCCTTTACCCTTTTGCTTAGGTTAACCTTAGCAGTTTCAATACACACCTATTCATCTAATACCCCAAAAGGTTTAGCATCAGAAGTATCATAAATCTCCACTGAATCTCCACGACGGAGCATCCGTTTTTTCAGACGTGGAAAATCAGCAACTTCCACTTCCAGATTTTCTCCCCCCACTAAATACACTAAATCTTCATCCCCTATATTTCTGAGATGATGAGGGACTGAAGGAGTCGGAAATCCCATAAAATCTCCTGAACCCACCTCAAATTCCTCGCCGTCAATTTCTGCAATACCCCTACCTGATAAAATATAAATCCATTCTTCCTCCCGATAGTGGGAATGATAAACAAAAGACTCCTTACCTGGGGCAATCCTCGCAAAATTAACTCCAGTACGCTTTAACCCAACTGTACGTCCAAGATAGACTCCAGATATTTCAGATTTTGAGTTCCAAGGGTGAGAAAAAGTTTGGATACTGTCTGCAATTTCTGCCGCCCTTAAAATAAAAGTTTTTTTGCCTTCCATAATGTTCTAAGGTTTTTGACTCTTGTTTCTTAGTTTAATAGTAGGCATCAACTCATAACTTGACAACTAACACCACTTTTTGATCGGAAATTTATTCGGGTACGGCTCTTTGTATAAAGAAAGTCAGGCTCGTATTTTTTTCTCAAAAGAAATTACGGCTACTCAAATATACGTTTGTTCTTCTAACCAACTCACAAATTGGAGAATAAAAGCCTTTTTTGGATGGTTTTTGAGATAAACAACTGAGTAAATGAATCCGGGTAACGTAATATCAAAGGGTTGGATTAAAAAACCCATTTTGACATCGTCTTGAACATGAATACTACTGCATAATGCTATACCTTGACCTGCGATCGCAGCTTGAATTGCTAAATTTTCGTCATCAAATTTTAATCCTTTATCAGCATTAATTTCACTAAGTTCTGCTTTTGCCAACCAGTTTTTCCAGCTAGGAGCTTCTGAACCGTAGTTTAACCAGTCAAAATGAATTAACGTATGCTGAGAGATTTCTTTTGGTGTAATAGAATTTTGTTTATGGGCAAATAGTTTTGGACTGCAAACTGGAGTGAACTGATCCTGTATTAAATGATGAACTTCTAATCCAGAATAATTGCCTTGACCATAACGAATGGCGATGTCAACAGTACGAGCTTGTAAATCAACTACAGTATTAGATGTTTGCAATCGGACATCAATATCTGGATGTCGCCTTTGAAAATCGTTGAGACGAGGAACAAGCCACTTAGACGCAAAAACATTCAAGACACTTACCGTTAACTCTGTGGGATTATTAATCTGTCTAAGTTCGAGAATAGCATTATCCAACACATCTAAACTTTTCTGAACTCTAGGAAAAAGTAATTCTCCTGCAGGTGTTAAAGTCAAGGGACGCGGACGTCGTCGAAATAGTAACAAACCTAGCTCCTTTTCTAACTTTTTGATTTGGTGACTTACTGCAGTGGAGGTAACATCTAATTCCTCTGCCGCTTTTTGAAAACTTAGATGTCTTGCAACAGCCTCAAATGATTGCAACCCATTGAGAGAATAAAGTTGTCGCCTAAGCATTTTCTGTGTGTATTTAATGTAGATGAATTTTTTTCATCTTAACCTGAGTAAATTAACTTTGCATATCTCTGAAAATTACACTATTCTGTTAATTAAGACAAAAAAAGGTATCAAAAACATTTACAGTAATAAACTTTTTTAAACCAAGAAAATCATTCTGATTTCATCTCGTCTTTCAGAATAAGCAGTCATAAAAGTGGTGGTGCGGTCATCACTGAATGGGAATATCTATGCAATTTTTATTGGCTTAGATAAATAGTGTTTATATCTTGTCACTTCTAACTGGAGTGCAATTTTTTACTTTGTTTTTGATCGTATTCTTTATTTTGAGGAAACAACTATGACAAAAATTCTACAGATTGACGCAAGTGCTAGGGTTACTCGTTCTTTGAGTAGAGGATTAACTAATGCTTTTTACCAAAACTGGTCAGCGTCTCGTCCTAATGATATTTGGATTAAACGTGATGTAGGACTTAATCCACCATCTGCCATCAGTGAGGAATGGATTGCTTCAGCTTTTACACCATTGGATAAAAGAACACCTGAACAAGTGGCTATTCTACGAGAGTCAGATGAATTATTGGAAGAATTAGAACCCGCAGATATTATTGTAATTGGTACGCCTATGTATAATTACGGAATGCCATCCTCGCTCAAGGCTTGGATTGATCAAGTGATTCGCATTGGACGCACTTTTTCATTTGATCTTGCCAGAGGAGAACAACCTATTGAGCCGATTCTAACTGATAAAATTCTGGTGATTTTAGCTTCTTGTGGAGAAGGAGGATTTGGGTTTGGGGAGGCTAATGCTTCTCAGAATCATCTGGATACAGCTATCATCACAGCCTCAAAATTAATGGGCGTTACAGAGCATTATGTTATTCGTGTTGAATATCAAGAGTTTGGAGATGCCCGACACCAAAAATCTGTAGAAGATGCTCATGGCAAAATCCCAAAACTTGTACAACAGTTAATTCAAAAAATTGGAGATCAATAATCAAAATATTAGCAGACAAGATAATTGATCTCATTGTTGATTTCTATGTCGAGCAGTTTTGCTAGAAGCTGAAATTCCCCATTTTCTGTTAACTATTCTTTGCTCTATCATTGGGGGTAATATGTTCTAATTTACCATCTCCATAGGAGTGCTTAACCTCAGAGATGACAACATGAAACCCTTTATACCATTTAGTATATTGACGTTTAGCCTCAATATGTTTTGGATGTCTGGAAAATTCTTTTAGTGCGTCCATACTTTCCCAATAATAGATGGCATTCTTTCTTTTTCCATCTATTGATTCCCATGATTCTCTCCCAAGAAACCCATTTACTGATGCGGCGGCTTCATGTATTTGATTGTCCAAAAAATAAAACTGCTCATCATATTCTCCCGGTTCAAAAATAAATGCACTCGAATACATGACTTTATCTTTTGCTTTAACTAATAACTAATAATTTTATCTCAAGATAGTTGAGTTATTATTTTAATTATCTTAGGTGCGAAAGGAGTTATATTTGGTTTAATAAACCTAAACTGACTTCAGTTCGGGTTAAGGCAATTTTATTGTTACTTCTAAGAAGCTATAAGGTTTTCCGACTAGGAGAAAATAATGCTTTCAGCTTATCCAAAACTCAGGTTAAATAGTTCTACCATTTACATTAAATTTATTGTTAAATAGGAAATAATGTTAGTGCCAGATGATAGAAAATAAAAGCACATATCCAAGCATAAACTAGAGAAAAAAGCAAAGAAAATAAAGTAAAAATTGTCGATTTGGACTCTGCTTTAATGGTGGCAACGGTGGATAAACAAGGAGTATATAATAAGCAAAAGACACAAAAAGAAACTGCCGCCGCAGGAGTTATAGTTAGGGCAATATGTTGAGTTAATGCCGATGAACTTAAACCATAAATCGTGGCAAATGAACCCACAACAATTTCTTTAGCAATAAAGCCAAAAATTAAAGATAAAGTTAAATAGGGATCAATGCCAATCGGTTGCATAATAGGTTGTAATAAAATTCCTAGTTGTCCTCCCCATGTCTCTAATCCTATGCTGTTTTCAGGAAAATAAGTTAAAAACCATACTGCTACACACCCGATGATAATAAAGTTAGTTGCCCTTCGCAAAAATTCTTTTACTTCCCCCCATCCCCTTAATAGCACTTGTCTTAAAGTGGGTAATCTATAGGGAGGAAGTTCAATAATAAAAGGTTCTTGACTTTGAAATTCTTTAGTTTTACTAAATACAAAAGCAACAAAAAAACTAGCAATAAAACTTAGTAAATAGAGAGAAAAAAGAATAATCGGTCCTAAATTGGAAGGGAAAATAGCGGCAATAATAAAAACAAATACTGCTAGTCTTGCAGAACAAAGGGCAAAAGGTATAATTAACATTGATAACCAACGCATAGGTTGCGATCGAATTACTCTTGTACCCATTAAAGCAGGAACATTACAGCCAAATCCCATCATTTGCATGACAAAAGCCCTACCATCTAGCCCTAATTTTTCCATTAAAGCATCCATGAGGTAAGCTGATCGAGCTAGATAACCACTATCTTCTACCGCCGCCATTACAAAGAAAAAGAGAACGATTAAAGGTACAAAAGAAGCTACAGTTGCTACACCTAACCAAACTCCATTGAGGAGAAAATTTTGCACTATTTCGGGCAGTGGTTGAATAGTTGGCTCGATAATTTGCCCACTAATCCAATCGGTGATATTTCCCATAATGTCTTGAGAGGGTAAACCGAGATACCAAATTAGAAAGAATATTCCTAACATGGAAATAAAAAAAAGTGGTATTCCGAAAATAGGATGAAGTAAAATGCGATCGAGTTTATCCGTAATCGTTTTAATTTCTTCAGGGGGTACTTTGACGGTTTTCTCCAAAATTGAGTTAATTTCTGTCTCTGTTACAGGATTCGTGGAGAGAAAATCATGAATATCTTTAAGAATGAAAGAATCCTCTTGGGTGGATAGTGCCTTTTCTATGCCCCTAACAGCTTGGGTAAAACCTTTACCATATTTGGCACTAATTGAAAAACAAGGTATCCCTAAAATCTCTTGCAGTTGATAGTGATTTATTTCTACTCCATAGCGTTTGGCTTCATCTGCCATATTTAACATTACGACGCAAGGTAATCCTAACCTTTTCATCTCTAATATTAATCTTAAGGTGCGATCAATTTGAGTAGCGTTGATAATAATAATAGCTAAATCGAGGGGAAAAGTTTCCAAAAACCTCTGCACCACCTTTTCATCATCAGAAAAGCCATTAAAATCATAAATACCGGGTAAATCTACCACTTCCACCACTTCATTATTCAGATTAATTTCTGCCTGTAGTAAATCCACAGTTATACCAGACCAATTGCCTACAGAAGCATTACTCCCAGTTAAACGATTAAAAAAGGTTGATTTTCCAGTATTCGGTTGTCCAATTACGGCAATACGCTTTTGAGAATTTGGTAAAACTTTCGTGGTAGCAGAATGACAAGACATAAAAACAATTAATGATTAATAATGTACAATTGAGAGGTGTCAGGTTTTAAAAGATTTCTTAATTCTCCCTACTCCCCATTCCCTACTATTTGTTACGAGAAGTCTTCTTGACGACTTTTTTGTTTTTTTTCCGAGAAACTGGCTTTTTCTTTTGATGAGATTTCCATCTACTACCAATGTCATCGGCTAAGTAATGACTCATCGCTCCTAACTCTAAACCTATAAATAATGATAATACTTCTTGCCAATAGTTATTTTTCAACACTCCATAGCTGTTAAATATGAATTTTTGCCAATGCCATCCAAAACCAAATATTAACTGTGCGATCGCAACTCCTAAAATTGCTAGTATGAATAATATCAAGCTCAAATAAATTACTCGAATAAGAGTACCCAATAAGAAACCATGAGAAAAAATAGAACGATGCTTTAAAGTTTTTTGATAAGGTAGCCAAATAAAGCGAAAAAAACGCCAACGTTGAAATTGTATCGAATAAATATCCAAATCAGGGCCAAACATCAAACCACTAAAAATAAATCCAAAACCCCCCAAAGCAGTTAATAATAAGGATTTAGTTACAATAAAAAAGAGAATGATAACAAGAGGTAAACAAAACCAAGTAATTTGATCGTGAATTTTTCCCGAAGGCATTGCATTTTTTTTAAAGACTAGCTATAATATATAAATGTGAGTTGAGGGCGATTAGCTCAGCGGTAGAGCGCCTGCCTTACAAGCAGGATGCCACTGGTTCAAATCCAGTATCGCCCATATTTAAAAAGTTATAATACTATTTATCCTGTACATTAACAAATTGTTAGATTAATTAAATAAGTCTCAATTTTATTATTTTTCAAGAGTTTTTTCAGTAAATATCTCCATAAATTATTTTGGCTCTTTAGGCTGTGGTTCTGATAAATTAATAGAAACAGGACTTCCATGACCTTTATTGAATAGTGTTTATAGTAAAATAAAAACTGAAAGTTTATAAGTTATTATTTAATAATCCCCTACTGCCTATTGCCTCTTGCCTACCCTAATTAATAATTTACACGACGAGAAGTGATAGAGTCATTATTTTTTTTTGCGTCGTAGTAAAGACTTTAGCCCTTAAAACATTATCATTGAAGAAGTCTAATTAATTAGCTAAACCCTGATATTTAGTGTCTAAATCGGGTATCAATATTCAGAAAATTAAACTTAAAATCTGCCCTTAAACTGCCAGATAGCTGAAACCTAGCCAAATCGAATATTCTAGTATCGAACTTGGGTATAATAAGAGCTTGTTTATAAGCTAAATTATTATAGTTATGCGTTTATCTTCTATGTTATTTGCCACTCTGCGCGAAGATCCTGCGGAGGCAGAAATTAAAAGTCATAAGTTATTATTGAGGGCGGGTTATATTCGTCGTATTGGTAGCGGTGTTTATAGTTATTTACCTTTGATGTGGCGAGTTTTGCAAAAGGTGAGTCAGATTGTGCGCGAGGAAATGAACGCTACAGGGGCGCAAGAATGTTTATTACCCCAAATGCAACCTGCGGATTTATGGCAAGAGTCAGGGCGTTGGGATACTTATACAAAAGCGGAAGGTATTATGTTTTCCCTAACAGATAGACAAAATCGTCAATTAGCTTTGGGGCCTACCCATGAGGAAGTTATAACTGCGATCGCACGTGATATGATCAAATCTTATCGCCAATTACCTGTCCATTTGTATCAAATTCAGACGAAATTTAGAGATGAAATTCGCCCCCGTTTCGGGTTGATGCGTGGTAGAGAATTTATCATGAAAGATGGTTATTCTTTCCATACTTCTCCAGAATGCCTGAAAAATACCTATAATGATATGGATCAAGCCTATAAAAATATTTTTACTCGTTGTGGCTTGAGTTTTCGCCCCGTAGAAGCTGATTCAGGTGCGATCGGCGGTTCTGGTTCTCAGGAGTTTATGGTATTAGCAGAAGCGGGAGAAGATGAAATTCTCTATACCGAAGATGGTTTATACTCTGCAAATGTGGAAAAAGCCGTTTCTTTACCTGCGGATAAAGTTGCATCTCCTTTTACTAGCTACGAGAAAAAAGCCACTCCTAACACGGAAACCATCGAAAAAGTTTGTCAATTTTTGGGATGTTCTGCGACAAATATTGTTAAAAATGTTCTTTATCAAGCTGTTTACGATTCAGGAAAAATAGTCTTAGTTTTAATACATATTAGAGGAGATCAAGATGTCAATGAAGTTAAATTAACTAATGAATTAGTAAAATTAGCTTCTAATTATAATGCTAATACCGTGCTTAGTTTAACAGTTCCCGATGAGAATGCTCAACAAAAATGGGCAGAAAAACCCTTACCTTTAGGCTATATTGCTCCTGATTTAAGTGACGATTATATTGCTCAAAATAAAGAGGTTGCAGGGGAATTTTTACGATTAGCAGATGAAACGGTAGTGAATTTAGAAAACTTTGTCACTGGTAGTAATGAAACAGGGTATCACGTTGTGGGGGCTAATTGGGGACAACAATTTACCTTACCTAAGTTAACCGTTGATGTTCGTAAAGCCAAAGTAGGCGATCGCGCTTTACATAATCAGGAACAAACTTTACAAACCGCTAGAGGTATCGAAGTAGGGCATATTTTCCAACTCGGCACAAAATATTCTCAGGCAATGGGTGCAACCTACACCGCCGAAGATGGCACAGAAAAGCCTTTTGTCATGGGTTGCTATGGTATTGGGGTATCTCGTTTGGCACAGTCTGCCGTTGAACAGTCCCACGATAAAGACGGTATAATCTGGCCAGTTGCGATCGCCCCTTATCATGCTATAGTTGTTATTCCTAATATTACTGATGAACAACAGGTAAAAGTTGCCGAGGAAATCTATCACAACCTCAATCAAGCAGGGGTAGAAACTCTCTTAGATGACAGAGACGAACGGGCAGGGGTAAAATTCAAAGACGCAGATTTAATTGGTATTCCCTATCGTATCGTAACAGGAAGATCTCTCAAAGATGGAAAAGTCGAGTTAGTGGAAAGAAGCACGAAAAACTCTCAAGATATTCCCGTGGAAGAAATCGTCAAAATAGTATCAGAAATGATCAACAATAACTCATAATAAAAAAGGGGAAAGACAAAATCCCCTTCTCTATCCGTGTCAAATACTATTTGTCCTCAATCAGAAAAATCATGGTATCTGAACCGCAAACTTATAAAAATGTGATGGAAGCCTTTGTGCAAGAAGAGATTGAATTTCAACTGCAAAATAATAAGGCTTTGAGTAGAAGTGCAGACTATATCAATTTATTGGAGGTTGCCACTTTTGCCCTTAATCGACTCCCTTGCTATTATGCTTCATCCATAGAGGGGATAGAGAGACAAAGAAGAAGAATAAAAGAAAAAAGAGAGTTAAAACAGAAAATATCTTTTGTCGTATCCCAAGCCTTTGCCGCCGTAGAAAGAGACCCTCTCAGACGTTCAACTCCTATTATCGAAGAAGATAAGAAGGATATTTTTGATGAAGCTAGGAGTGCCGTTTATCAAGCCAAAGATACTCTGCCTGAAACCGAATTATCTTGGATTATTTCTTTTATGGAGGCTTTTCTTACCAACATCACTTATAACAGTGTATCAGCCGAAGAGGTCGTAAAACTTTATTATTTACTGTACTATTACTGGCAGGAAAATCAATAATTCTTCCATTACAAAAGGGCAAACCCCCCTTTATCCCCCCTCGAGAGGGGGGAAAGCAATGGGCAAAGGCAGATAGTTGAGAATTAAGAATGAAGAATTAAGAATTAAAAACCCTGAATACCTGTACGGGAGAATGGCCATTCGCCCCTCACCTCATCACCTCATATCCCTCTCCTCTGAACTCTCAATCCTGAACCCCTATCATCATGCTAATATGATAAAATCAAGTTTGCTTAATTTATCCTAGTTGATCAATATCTTTACCAATACTTATGACCACTCAGCAATTAGAAAATTCGGTTCAGGATAAAAATTCTCCTGAATATTGGGATGAAGTTCCTAATCCTGCGGAAATGTCTTTTTTTGATCATCTTGAAGAATTAAGACAAAGGATTTTTGTTAGTTTAATTGCTGTACTATTAAGTGCGATCGCCTGTTTTGCTTTTGTTAAAACTATCGTAGCTTGGTTAGAAGTTCCAGCCCAAGGAGTTAAATTTCTACAGTTAGCACCCGGAGAGTTTTTCTTTGTTTCTATTCAAGTAGCAGGTTATACAGGAATTATTCTCGCCGCCCCTGTGATTCTCTATCAAATAGTTCAATTTGTTTTACCCGGATTAACTAGAAAAGAAAGAAGATTTTTAGCTCCAGTGGTATTCGGTTCAAGTATTCTGTTTTTCGCTGGTTTAGCCTTTGCTTATTATGTTTTAATTCCCGCCGCTTTGAAATTTTTTATTGGTTACGGTGGTGATGTGGTGGAACAATTATGGTCAATTGATAAGTATTTTAAGTTTATTTTACTATTGATGTTTTCCACTGGTTTAGCTTTTCAAATACCAGTCATACAACTACTCTTGGGTATGCTAGGTATAGTATCCTCTCAACAAATGCTATCAGGTTGGAGAATTGTGATTTTGGCTTCGTTGATTTTAGGAGCAGTTATAACTCCTTCTACAGACCCTTTAACTCAATCTCTCCTTGGTGGTGCAGTTTTAATGTTATATTTTGGTGGTATTGGTATGGTTAAGTTGATTGGGAAATAACCCCAGTTCGGTTTAAGAATATCCGATAAGGTTAGGTGTCAGGTTGCAGGTTGCAGGTGTTAGGGGATGGGGGGATGAGGGGATGAGGTGATGAGGGGAAAGGGGGAAACAAGTAATAAATAAGTAGTAAGTATTCGTGGTTTTTCATTCTTAATTCTTAATTCTTAATTCTTAATTTTTAACTATTTAACGTCAGTTCGGATTAAGGCAATTTTATCGTTATTTCTAAGAAGCTATAAGGTTTTCTGACTACGAGTTGGGATGCTTTCAGCTTATCCAAAACTCAGGTTAAAAATTAAAAACTCCGAACGCCTTTAGGGGCGAATGGCCATTCGCCCCTACCTCCTCCTCTTAACCTCTAACTCTCATCTCTCTAAATTATTTGTTACTCATTTTCATTCGGTTTAGAGGGGGTTTCCACGGGAATTACTTGTTGATTTGTTTCTCTTGCAGGTTGAGGTTCTTGATTAGGGTCTTTTATATTATTGGGATTAGGAATGAAGAAAAGTGCGATCGCAGCTAAGGTAAAACCAACAAAGCCAAGGGTTGCGGGGGTAGATTGTTCCACAAAAGAAACCTCTGCTTGACGGTGACGACGAGATAAGGGTTTTATTTCATCTTTTAACTGGGGTAAAGTTAAAGGGTCTTGATAGAGTTGATCCAAAGCATCTAACAAATCAAAAAGTTGTACAGTTGTTAATTCTAATTCTAGTTGATCATCTGTCTGACCTTTTTCTTTCTGCCATATCAATAAATGGCGCTTTTTGTCCTCAAGGTTGGTTAAATAGATATAATCATTTTTATCTTTAGACTCAACAGGATGATTTAAACCACTTAATAAATCATGAGTATAACTACTAACTGCGTGAAGCAAATGTTCTAAAAAAGTTAATCCTCCTTGTAAAGTCGTTGAATTACCTATAATTTGACATTTCGCCAGAGTTAGCACCGACATTACTGATATTGCTTCTTGATTATCACTCTCCTCACTGAAACCTTGTAAAGATAAAACACAATTAGGAGACATATACTGACGCTCGATCGAACTACTCATAATCTATTAATCTTAAATGTTGACAATCTCTTAACCATAAATTCACA
Organism: Cyanobacterium aponinum PCC 10605; assembly: GCF_000317675.1. Classification (NCBI taxonomy): domain Bacteria; kingdom Bacillati; phylum Cyanobacteriota; class Cyanophyceae; order Chroococcales; family Geminocystaceae; genus Cyanobacterium; species Cyanobacterium aponinum. The sequence continues at coordinate 4,062,304 of NC_019776.1, read as the reverse complement.
GCCTGTCCAATTATACCGTTAGTTGTATCACGGGGAGGGGAAACAGAAAAATCTCCTTCCGGTTGAGGGTAGCCAAATCTCGTTATCGCCTTGACTAATTGCCATCCTTGGGGAGTAAATGTGAAAATTAGCCAATGGAAATTTTGAGCTTCAATAATGCGATTATTACTAGAATATTGTCTTTCCAAAGTGGTAAAAAATAATTGTTTTGTCTCCTGATTTTCTGACATATAAAAATCTTCACTAGCAAAATTATTTAAAGGTAAAGATTGAGTATCAGGAATACTAGCAGTCACAATATAGGTGGGCAAAAAATTATCTAAATTAGGATAAATTCTTGAGCTTTGAATAATCCTATTACCATAATCAGCAACATCTTTTGTTAAAGACTTTGTTAAATTTTCCCAGTTATTATTACACTTCTCCAATACACTATAAGATTTTATTTCTTTATCTTCTGTGGCTAATATCTGGGGAGTATAAAACCATATTCCACTAATGAATATAAAGATGAATTTAAGAAGAAAACTGTATTTTAATTTCATTTATTTTATCAAGTCCTATTTTTCCTCAAGCTAAAATTTTTGCGAATATGCTCACTTAATTATAAACATGAAATTTTCTCATAGATGACTCGTGACTTACTCCCATCGCCTGTTTAGTTGTCTTTTTGCTTAGAAAACTAGGCGTGGGACTTCTTTCGACATTAAGTTAAATATATTTTTATCTAAATAACGATTCATCCTTAATCTGTTAGCGTTAATTCCTTGTCATGACTAATCTTTTAATTTACAAAGTTACGAAGTTCTGATATAACAAGAATCAATCTAAAGACAACGAAGAAGGGTAACAGCTTTCTATGTATATTGTTCAAATTGCTTCAGAATGCGCACCTGTAATCAAAGCAGGAGGGCTTGGTGATGTCGTTTATGGCTTGAGTCGAGATATTGAAAGGCGTAATCATACATTAGAGGTTATATTACCTATGTATGACTGCTTGAAATATGATAAGATTTGGAATTTACACATTGCCTATGAACATTTGAATGTACCCTGGTATGGTGGTACAATACATACTTCTGTTTATTGTGGCTGGGTTGATGGGTTGCAGTGTTTCTTTATTCAACCTCACTCTAATGACAATTTTTTCAATCGAGGTTGTTATTATGGCAACAATGATGATTATATGCGCTTTACCTTCTTCTCAAAAGCGGCTTTAGAGTTTTTGTTAGCCACTGGTAAACGTCCAGACATCATTCACTGTCACGATTGGCAAACGGGTTTAGTGCCTGTAATGCTATTTGAACAATATAGCTGGTTGGGAATGGGCGATGTAAGGGTTTGCTTCACTATTCATAATTTCAAACATCAAGGGGTTGCTGGAAAAGATATTTTATGGGCAACTCGTCTTAATAATGAACCTCATTTCTTTAGTTACGATCGCCTCCGTGATAATTTTAATCCTTTTGGACTCAATTTGATGAAAGGGGGAATAGTTTATTCTAATCACGTCAATACGGTTTCTCCTCACCATGCTTGGGAAGCTAGATATACTGACGTAAGTTATGGTTTGGGTCATACATTAGATGTTCATCAGAGTAAATTTAATGGCATCCTAAACGGCATTGACTATAAAACATGGAATCCAGAAGAAGACACTCATGTTCCTCATCATTTTAGTATTGATGACCTCAGTGGCAAATTAAAAAATAAAAAGGCTCTGCGCGATCGCCTCTTACTCAGAGATGAGAAAAAGCCCATAGTTGCCTTTATCGGAAGATTAGACCAACAAAAAGGGGTAGAATTAGTACATCATTCCATTTACTACTGCCTGCGCAATAATGCTCAGTTTGTTCTCCTTGGTTCACCCACGGGGAGAGAAATCAACGAACATTTTTGGCGAGAAAAACATAATCTAAATGATAGCCCTGACTGTCACCTAGAGTTAGGTTTTGATGAAGATTTAGCCCACTTAATCTATGCTGGTGCTGATATGATTGTTGTCCCCAGTAGTTTTGAGCCTTGTGGCTTAACTCAAATGATTGGGCTAAGATATGGTACTGTGCCTGTGGTGCGTGGAGTGGGTGGTTTAGTCGATACCGTTTTTGATAAGGACTACGATCAATTTCATGAAGAAGAAGAAAGAAACGGTTATGTATTTTATCAAAATGACCGTCCGGCCTTAGAATCCGCCCTAGAAAGAGCGATCGGTTTGTGGCATCATTATCCCTTAGAGTTCCAAAAACTGCAAAAGCAAGGGATGAAATATGATTATTCTTGGAAACGCTCTGGACAAGAATATATTGACCTCTATGACAAAATTCGCCATAAAGAAGAAGTTGTGGAGGATGAGGGGAAATGAGTTAGGAGTTAGGAGTTCGGGTATTGGGCTGTTAGGGTTAGTATTAATTAAAGACTTTTGCCCTCCCCCCTCTCGAGGGAGGATAAAGGGCAGGGCTGTTTCAAAGTAAAAAATTAGGTTAACTGAGATTAAGTAAGAGTAAGAGATACAAGGATTTTTTTCTATTAGTTAAAACTTTATGAACAAAAATCCCCCCATCTCCCTCTCCCCCTATCTCTCGCTCTTTTTTCTTTCTCGAAAATGAAACAGCCCTGAGGATAAAGGGGGTTTTGCCCTTTGCCTTCGCATTATTTTAGTTACTGATTACTTATTTTATTTCACGATGAATCAAGAAAATTTAATTCCTGTAGTAGTAAATGGTGCAGCAGGAAAAATGGGAAAAGAAGTTATCAAAGCCGTGAAGAATGCTCCTGATATGATGTTAGTAGGTGCAATTGATCGCAATCAAGCTGTTATTGGTAAAGATGTGGGAGAAGTAGCTGGTTGTGGTGCTTTAGAAGTTCCTATCGTTGATGACTTGGAAAGTGTCTTAGTTTTAGCTACTCAGCACAAAATTCAAGGGGTAATGGTGGATTTTACTCACCCCGATTGTATTTATGACAACATTAGAAGTGCGATCGCATATGGCATACGTCCTGTAGTGGGTACTACGGGTTTATCCCCTGAGCAAATTAAAGACTTAGCAGAATTTGCCGAAAAAGCATCCACAGGAGTTTTAATCATTCCCAATTTTTCCATTGGTATCGTGTTGATGCAACAAGCCGCCATCCAAGCCGCCCAATATTTTGACCATGTAGAAATCATTGAACTGCATCACAACCAAAAAGCAGATGCTCCCAGTGGCACAGCCATAAAAACCGCAGAAATGTTATCTGATTTAGGTAAAACCTATAATCCTCAGTTAGTGGAAGAAACAGAAAACCTAAAAGGGGCTAGAGGTAGTATTTGCGGTGATAATATTCGTATCCATAGTGTGCGCCTACCCGGTTTAATTGCCCATCAGGAAATTATCTTTGGTGCTCAAGGACAAATTTATACCTTACGTCATGATACAAGCGATCGCTCCTGTTATATGCCGGGGGTTTTACTATCTATTCGCAAAATCGTTGAGTTAAAAACCCTTGTTTATGGTTTAGAGAAAATTCTGTAGTTACCCATAGTGAATTAATTATAGTATTGAATTCCCGTAAGCCATAGTTAATAACTGACCTTACGCACTTGTTCATGTGTTAAGTTAAAGAGGTTTCAGAAAACAATAGAAAAACTAAGTCAAAAGAAAAAAGGGTGAATTTTTTTGATTTTAGACCTGACACCTGACACCCGACACCTGACACCTAAAAACAACAACTAATTATCTTTTTGCGTAACATCAGTTAATAAAAAAAACTAATTTATGGTAGTCAAAAACTGGTATCTTAACTGAAGAAAATTTATCGAATATGAAGGCAACCGAGGAATGACTTACCAACGGATTTTATTAAAATTAAGCGGTGAAGCCTTAATGGGAAATTTAGGCTACGGCATCGATCCCAAAGTTGTTGCCGAAATCGCTGAGGATATTGCTCAAGTTGTGGCTCAAAATGTCCAAGTGGCGATCGTAGTTGGGGGTGGTAATATTTTTAGGGGAGTTCAGGCTTCTGCTAAGGGTATGGATCGTGCCACAGCCGATTATGTAGGTATGATTGCCACCGTAATGAATGCGATGACTTTGCAGGATGCTTTAGAAAGAATGAATGTTCCTACTAGGGTACAAACTGCGATCGCCATGCAGGAGGTTGCTGAACCTTATATTAGGAGAAGAGCCATTCGTCATTTAGAATTAGGTAGGGTGGTTATTTTCGGTGCAGGTTCGGGTAATCCTTTTTTTACCACTGACACCACTGCGGCACTTCGGGCGGCGGAAATTGATGCTCAAGTCATTTTCAAAGCCACTAAAGTTGATGGAGTTTATGACAGTGATCCTGTAACTAATCCTAATGCTCGTCGTTATGAAAGTTTAAACTATAATCATGTTTTAACCAACGATTTACGAGTTATGGATGGAACTGCGATCGCACTTTGTAAAGAAAATAATATTCCCATTGTTGTTTTTAATCTTTTCGAGCGTGGTAATATAATCCGTGCAGTAAAAGGAGAAAAAGTAGGAACTATTGTAGGAGGTTTCTGTGACGTTAATTGATGAAATTCAAAATTTAATGCTCAAAAGTGTTGAAAAAACACAGCAAGACTTAAATACTATCCGTACTGGTCGTGCTAATGCCAGTTTGTTGGATAAAATTATGGTGGATTATTATGGGGCGGAAACTCCCTTAAAATCTCTGGCAAATATTAGTACCCCTGATGCTACCACTTTAATGATTCAACCTTTTGATAAGGGTAGTATTTCTCTGTTAGAAAAAGCTATTTCTATGTCTGATATTGGTTTAACTCCCAATAATGACGGGCAAATTATTCGCTTGAATATTCCCCCTTTAACCGCAGAGCGTCGTCAGGAGTTTGTTAAAATAGCTTCTAAGTACGCAGAAGAAGGTAAAGTAGCTATTCGTAATATTCGCCGAGATGCGATCGATAAAGTCAGAAAACAAGAAAAAGCTAGTGAAATTTCTGAGGATGAATCGAGAGATTTACAAGACGAAATTCAAAAAGTTACTGACAAATATACCGCAAAAATTGATGATATATTAAAAGTTAAAGAGAAAGAGCTAACTAATATTTAAACCAGTTCGGAGTTCGGAGTTCGGAGTTTTTAAAAGGAGGGGAGCGGGGAAAGCCTTTTGAATTATATTTCTATCAGATTATGAATAAGATAAGATGCAGTCGAATTTTTCCGTTAATAGTTATTAATTTCCTGTTTATGGGTTTTTTTGTTACTCCCTCTTCTAGTCAAAATACATCGGAATCAGACTCAAATATTCCCTTAAATGTTCAAAAAATTAAACCATCAAACTTGCTACTTGATACCTAAAACCTAGAAATTTTTGTTGTAGAAATGTGATAAGATAACTTTCTGTTGAATGGCTATTTTCTCTTATAACTTGTGATTAACCTTACTCATAACCAAAATTCAAGTCAGTTAGTAATTTCTCATCAAGCTCAATCTCTACAAGGTAATATTACTATCCCCGGAGATAAGTCTATTTCTCATCGGGCTTTAATGCTAGGTGCGATCGCATCTGGAGAAACCATAATTAAAGGATTGTTATTAGGAGAAGATCCCCGTAGTACAGCCAAATGTTTTCAAGCAATGGGGGCAAAAATATCAGAATTAAATAGCGAAGAAGTAAGAGTTATCGGAGTAGGAGAAAAAGGATTACAAGAGCCTTTCGATGTTTTAGACGCTGGAAACTCAGGCACTACCATGCGTTTAATGTTGGGATTATTAGCCGCCCAATCTGGAAAGTTTTTTAGTGTGACGGGGGATGATTCTCTCAAAACTCGCCCCATGTCAAGAGTAATCAAGCCTTTGCAAGAAATGGGAGCAATCATTTACGGTAGAAATAATCATCAAAACGCCCCTTTAGCAGTGGTTGGGCAAAATTTAAAACCCATTCACTACCATTCCCCTATTGCTTCGGCTCAAGTTAAATCCTGTATTCTGTTAGCAGGGTTGATGAGTGAAGGCAAAACCACCGTCACAGAACCTGCTTTATCAAGAGATCATAGTGAAAGAATGTTACACGCTTTTGGCGGTAAATTGGAGATTGATCAAGATACCAATAGCGTTACCATTGAGGGGGGTACACCCTTACAAGGACAAACAGTTATAGTACCGGGAGATATTAGTTCTGCCGCATTTTGGTTAGTAGCTGGGGCGATTACCCCTGATTCGGAATTAACCATTACTAATGTGGGCATTAATCCCACTCGTACGGGTATATTAGAAGCCTTGGAGATGATGGGGGCGGATATTACCATTATCAACGAAAGAGAGACCGCCGGTGAGCCGGTGGCTGATTTACAAGTAAAAACGAGCCAATTAAAAGCCTGTACCCTTTCAGGGGCGATTATTCCCCGCTTAATCGATGAAATTCCTATTCTTGCGGTAGCGGCTTGTTTTGCAGAAGGCACAACTATTATTAAAGATGCAGAAGAATTGAGGGTAAAAGAGAGCGATCGCCTTGCAGTAATGGCGTTAGAATTGGGTAAAATGGGGGCAAAAATCACCGAATTACCCGACGGTTTAGAAATTACGGGGGGAAATCCTTTACGAGGAGCGGAAGTTGACAGTTATACTGATCATCGTATTGCTATGAGTCTTGCGATCGCCGCTTTGAATGCAAAAGGAAATACAACTATTAATCGTGCTGAAGCAATCTCAATTTCTTATCCTACTTTTGTTGATACTTTGAAAGAAATATTTAATTAGAGTTTGCCGAAAAAGTGCTTTAGCTTCTTCGGGCAAAAGCCCCACACCGTAAACACGACAATTTGGGGGCTAATCTCATAGTTATCCTCCACTATTTCTCGGTACTTTCTATTTTTGTTAAATGCGAGTAAATTTATCCGCATCATAGATGCTTGTTAACTGGAAAATTTTTTCGACGGCATTGGTTATAATGTCTGCGCTTTTTTCTATTTCTATATCCCTAGTGAATTTTCCTACTCCGATTCTCAACGCACCTTCGATTAAATCATCAGATAAATTCATCGCTCTTAAAACGTGAGAAGGGGAAACGGTGGCACTACTACAAGCCGAGCCAGTAGAAATGGCTAATTGATGCCTGATTCGAGCAATAATGGCACTATTTGGCACATTAGGAATAGATATATGTAGATTCCCCGCTAGTCGATTTTCTGTGTCTCCGTTGACGACTAATTGAGGGATTTTACTTTGTAATAATGATTGTAGATGATTTCGTTTAAGAGCGATCGCGCTTTCATCTTCTTGCATTTCTAACTGTCGTAAATAACAAGCCTCTCCCAATCCCACTATCCCTGATACATTTAATGTACCTGATCTAATGCCGTTTTGATGTCCACCGCCATAAATGAGGGGTTGTAAACGATAACCTTTTCTGATAACTAATGCACCGATACCCTTTGGGGCGTATAATTTATGACCAGAGATAGTTAAAAAAGTGATACCCCAATCTTCAAAATTAACGGGAATTTTGCCCACCGCCTGAGAACCATCGCAAAGAAAGGGTATATGATATTTTTGAGCGATTTTACCGATTTCTTCAATGGGATAGATATTCCCAACCTCATTATTCGCACCCATGATACACAGTAAATCCGCCCCCTGACTACATACTTTTTCCAGATGATTGAAGTCAATTCGAGCTTTTTTATCCACCTTTAACCAGATAATTTCGGCTAATCCCTTCTTTGCCATTGCTTGACAGGTATCAATAACCGCTTTATGCTCTACTGGTGAAATGATAATGCGAGATGGTTGTAAACCTTGAATCACTAGGTTAATGCTTTCTGTTGTGCCTGATGTGAAAATAATTTCTTGGGGAGATGAATTAATTAAATCAGCTATCTGTCGTTTTGCTTTTTTGATGGCTTCTTGGGTGCGATCGCCAAAAATATGATCTATACTGCTACTATTGCCAAAATTATGCACCATATAATCATACACTTTTTGGGCAACACGGCGATCGACGGGGGTTGTGGAGTGATAATCTAGGTAGATGGGATTAGACATTAAAAATTATTGAGTGTATAATGTTTCTGTATTTACACATTTTACACAAGAAAATGAGAACAAATATTGATCTTGATGATAGTTTACTAGAGGAAGCCTTCCGTTTAACTAATGTGAGAACAAAAAAAGAATTAGTAAATATGGCTTTAAAAGAGTTAATTCGTAGTCGAAAAAAACTGAATTTATTAGATTTAAGTGGAAAAATTGAATTTAGAGAAGACTATAATTATAAGGAGTTAAGAAATAACAAAAATGTATCTAATTGATACTTCTGTTTTGGTTAATATTTTTCGAGATAAAACGGGAATTAAAAGAAAAAATTTAGAAAATATTATTCAAGATAATCCTTTCTTTTTGAGTCATTTTATCCAAATGGAATTATTACAGGGTGCTAAAGATGAAAAAGAATGGCAACTATTGGAAATTTATTTGGATGATCAAGATTATCTGACAGAAAATAGTTCTATATTGATTAAATCTGCTCGTATTTTCTATGATTTAAGACGTAAGGGTTTAACAGTTAGAAGTACCATTGATTGTTGCATTGCTCAACTAGCTATCAGTTATAATTTAATTTTAATTCATAATGATAAAGACTTTGAAACTATTAAAAAAGTAAGGGATTTACAAACAATTATTTTTTCTTAACAAGAAATTAAGATGAAAAATGAAATTAACTAAAGATTGCTTAATTTTTTTAGTGGCTTGATTGTCAAAAATATGATCTATACTGCTACTGTTGCCAAAGTTATTCACCATATAATCATACACTTTTTCCGCAACACGTCGATCGACGGGGGTAGTAGCGTGATAATCTAGGTAGATAGATTCAGATAATATCGTATTGGAAAACGTCATTTTTTAGACCTCACAATCTTTAGCAATCGTTTCACAAACAATGGCAAAATCATCTTCTGATAAAAAAGGAACTTGAGCATAAATTAAATCCATTTCTCCTGATAATCTACCAACTAGATGTCCTTTTCCTAATAAATTTTCTGCTCCTTTTTGTCCTAAAGAAAATTCAGAAGTTCCTTGACTTTCAACTCTTAAAATTAAACGATTACCTAAATTATCTCGTAATTGCATTGGAAATACCTGATTATCGGGACGTTGTGCTGCAAAAATTAGATGAATTCCCGCAGCCCTTGCTTTTACTCCTAGACGTTGCACAGCACTCGAAACAGCATCTTTATATTCATCTACTAACATCCAATCAGCAAATTCATCATGGACAACTAATAAAACTGGTAATTGTTTTTCTTTTATTACTTTTTGGTTATAAGCAAATAAATTATTAACTTTTTCTTGTCTAAAAAGAACATATCTTTTTTCCATTTCTGATACTATTTCTTCAAAAACCTCGATCGCATGATTCTGTTCAACAATAAGTCCTTGTTGTAAATGTGGTAAGTTTTCTAAGGGAAAATAATCTGTACCTTGTTTAGCATCAATCAGATAAATATGCAAAAATTTAGGGGAATTAGTTGCACAAACATCCACTAATAAATTCCTTAACAAAACCGACTTTCCACTTCCAGTTGTTCCAGCAATTAGAGTGTGTGGTGCATGATGTTGTAAGTTTTCAAATTCACTGGCTAGATTGAGATAAAGTATTTCCCCATCAATTTCTTTAACTCCAATAATTAAACTTAAATTAACTTGAGGATATTTATAATTGATTTTTCTTTTTTGCCAAACTTCTTGTAAAGAAATAATCTGTCTTTGAGGACGGGCGATCTCTACAACAATTTTACTAGGTTGTGCAGAAACGTTAATAACATTTAAACCATGAGTAGTAAGTAATTGAGAGCGACGACGTTCAATATCAGAAATATTAAGACGATCTGAGCCTTGAAATTGAATTAATGCGGCATTAGGAGTTAACCTTTGTTCTAAAACTTTGGCTTGTAAATCATAACTTAATAAGGCTTGACGGAGAGAATTAACTACTTGATTTAACCATTCTTGTTCTTCGTTATTCAAAGTTTGAGATTTTTGATTTTGATTTAACCAATTGTTTAAGTTTGGTTTTCTCCAATTACTATTAGATGACGCTAAATCAATGACCTGTTTATTAATTTGTTTGTCAATTTGATTAGGATAAATTTCCTTAATTTCATTATTATTTGATGTTTTAGTTAAAGTGATATTATTATTTTCTTTAATAAGATTATCGTCAATTTGATGGGAGAAAGAATTATTATTTTTTGAATATGTGTTTTTTTGTAATTCTGAAGAATAACTATTATTTTCACTTAAACTATTTTCATCTTTTGTTTCTATTTGATAGTCAGTATTATTTATGCTATTTGAAAAATTATCTTTATGAAATTCTTGAGAAAAATGATTTACCCAAATAATTCGAGGGGCTGGAAATTGAGGACTCGATACAAACCAAGGCTTTTCATCTCCCAATTTTTCTCTGATATTTAAAAATGATTCTCCACGCTGATATGCCAGAATTAATTGACGGACATCATCATGATTAAAAACTTCCTGAAAACAATTGTTTACTTTAGGAATAATAATTTGTTCATGACTGTCATTGTCACTAGAACTGGAAGCAAAAACGTGAGAGTAACCTAATAAATCAATTTGTACTCTACCAAAACGAATGCTATCTCGCCATTTTTCCAGAGAAATTTCTGCATTAGGACTAAATTCTATTCCCTCAAGTAACAAATCACCTAAACGAGATAACCATAAATCTCTGTCCAATCGACTAGGATTAATAAATAATGCACTACTAATTCTTTCTACGGTTTCTCTAAGTTGTTTTTGTGATGTTTTTCTTGCTTCACTAACTCCATTGGCTTTAACATATTTAGCTTCCGAAATAATTAATTTTAAGATAGGTTGACCATTGATTATTTGAGGAGAAATAACTAAAATATCAGCGATCGATCCTTCCTTTTGTCCAAGCCAATTAGCATAATCATCTAAAAAATACCATCCTATTGGTTCATTTTGAGGTAATTGAGAACGAATCAAGGCTTTACTTAAAACAACCCCGATAAGTTCACTAGCAAAAATACCACATTTAGCCGCCCTTAAAACAATATCTCCTGAGATTCCATTAGCATCATCAATCAACCGTTGAGATAGTGATTTTAATTCTTCCTCACTAAGTTCTAAATTTAATGATTCTAAACGGCGTTTGACTAATACTTGTAATAAATTTAAGGAAGCCTGAGAAGACACTAAAAAATTACGTTCATCTGTGCGATGTTGTTGATAACGAATGACTTGAACTCCCTGATTAAGTAACTGTCTCCGATCTAATAAATCATCATAATTTACCACCCATTCCCCTAACCGATGAATATCTGCAAAAATTGTCTGAGTAGTGTTATTTTGAAAAGATATTTGTCTTGCCGGAAGGAAATATTCATTACTCCCTAAATCTTTAGCCTTGATAATGCTATAAATCATGTTTAGATAAATTTTACCTACTTCGGGCTGATTAGGGCTAACTAAATATACTGTAGATTTTAATTCATCTTTAGCCGCAGGACGTTTTCGAGACCACCGAGGAGGAACATGATAGAGTAACTCATCAGTTATTTGTTCGTCAGGAGAAGATTCCCAGACAATTTCTGCTTGTCGAGAAATTACATCTTGTAAAAATACTATGTCTGCATACTTTCCTTCTTTTTGACTTTGAACAGGAATAGAATCAGAGGTGACACTAATACGAAGTTTAGCCATAAAATCTTGTGAAACCTCACTGGCAATAAAAGCATCAGGATCTGCGTCTGTATTTTCAATCATTTGTTCATACAGGCGATTTAGTTTTTTTGATTCCTGATGTCGAAGAATTACATGACAACGGTATTCTTCTTGATCTTCTTGTAATTTAGCTAATTGATTAATTACTGCTAATGGTAGTTTAATAGAGTCGCATTGATAAAGAATTAGGGTAAGATTTGTTTTTTCATGGGGTAATAATTCTACATATCTTTGCACTAATTTAACTAATTTTGTCGCTGCTTCTAAAGGATCTTCATTCGTTGTTTGGTTTTTTGTTTCCCATATAGGCTGTTCTAATAAACTATAATCGTTAGCGGTATCCGTAAGATTTAGTAACACCGGTTGTGAACCTTTATAACCAATAGCCACTTCTGGGTAATAAGGATGATTTAATTCTTTGATTATATCTGCAAAGAAAAGACGAGAATCACCAAATTGGACTTGTTCATTATCTAAAATATACTTTAATAAACCTGATACTTGACGGAATTTTACGGCGATCGCACCTAACCTAAGAGGATGCCAAGGAGCAACAATTACCGCAGGATTTTTACCAGTAACAGTAATAGAACCTAACCTTAATAAAGGTTGATAAAGATTTATTCTATTCTGATCTCCTTTTGCATATTTTAATAATATTTCCAATAATTGTTGATATTTATAAGCCTGTTCTAATAGTAAAGGACTAGCAAAACCTTCTTGTGTAATTAATTGTTTTAATGCTTGTTTATAAGTTTGACTAAAAAGTTCCCATGCTTGTTTAATTTTGTCGCCTGAATCTGAGGATAATCTATTTTCTTTAATGGCTTTTTTTAATTCTTTGATAAAGTTTTTTGCTAAATCATATTTAGTGTGATATTTAGGAATTAAAGAACCTCTATCTTGTCCAAAAGCCGCCATTATTGTCCCCATATCATAAAGAGAAATACCTTGTAAACGACCTTTTTTATTGACTAATTCTTGTCTAATTTCTGATAAAATAAAAGCCGATTTATTATCATCTCCTAATCTTTCTAAATCATTTCTTAATTCCATGCCAATAGCGTTAGGATTCGCTTTCCAAATTAATTGAATTTTAGGCTTACCTGCAGAAATATTAGATTCCAGTTCGACATAAAACTTTATTTCTATCGCAGTTTTAGCGATTGATTGATTTTCTTTATATTTACCTTTTTGTTTAGTTTCTTCAATTAATTGATCATAGTTAAATAACCAACCGGTTTCCCAAATAATATTAGGGGTTGTCAATTGTTCTATACCCCGATATTTTGTGCAAAAATATAATCCTACCTCTGTATTTATTCCTAACCATTTACTTTTTGTTTTTCCATATTGAGTAGTAATAATTAATTTTTCCTGTTTACTTTTTATTTCTGATTGACAAAATAATCTTTCAAAGGCTTGAATTAAACCAACTAAAAAATCAGTACACTCTACTGGTTGCCCATAAACAAATTTATCCCATTTAGATTTTAATTGACGATTTTTTTCTAGTTCTTGACGATAATTTTCATAAAATTCTACATCACTTTCATTAGGGTTTTTTGTTTGAGAACGTTTTTTTAATGCTTTTAAATAATCTTCATCAGCTTCTGTTAAAACATCAGGATATTCATCTTCAAAAAATTGTATTGTCAAAGAAGCTAAATCCGTTTTTTGTTTTTTTAGTCCATTAAATAAAGAATCAATATTATCTTTTTCCCATTCCCATTGAGCAAGGGCGAAACTTTTTTCATCCCATTCTGAAGGACTGTTAATAAATTCCTCAATTATTTGATGAGCGGAAATCGGAATTTGATCTTTGACTTTTTCAAAAGCATTTTGTAAATCATTTTTTTCAATGGATTTAGATGTAGATGTTTGTTTTAATAAAAAACAACCACGCTTAGAAATACCTTGTTTAAATAAATTTTCCCAGTATTTAGCCTGTCCTCTATTTTTTTCAGGAATTGCTTCAAAATAATTAGAATCACGAGGAATTTTTAGTGCTGGTAACGCCCATCCTAAAGCATTAATTAACGGTTCACTTTCTTGGCTAATTCGATAATGAGTATCTGCTATATATTTTGCAAATTGTTCTAAACTTAAATTTATAGCTTTTTGTAATCCTTTTAAAGCCTTTTCCAAGTGTTTTAAATGAGTCTCAGAGATAGGTAAATCACGACTAATTACATCTGTCCAAATATTACTTTCAGCTTTTAATTCAATTGCACCAATACGAGTAATATCTTGCAATGATTGACCTTGATCATCGTTAGTGTTCGCCAATAGTAAAACTGGTTTTTCACAAGTAGCATGACGTAAATGAACTGTTCTTTCATTCGTCATAATTTCTGGGGGTAAAGAGAAATCAGCAACTAAAGTTTCTGGAATTTTGATTTCTACTTGAGTAGATGAATAAGGATCTGCCAGTATTTCACGGCAAATTTCAGCAACTTGCTCTGATGTTAAACGATCCAATAAAAAACGAGCAATCCCATCTGATTGTTCTTCTTCTCGGAGAAAATTTTTTAAAAATTGATTAGTAACTTTTCCAATTAATTCTGATGTTTTCATTTACTGTTAATTTTTAGATTTGATAAATTTTTAGATTTATGTACAAAAATCAAAATTAATAATTTGATAATTTAATATTAACTAATGTTAAAAATTTTAAAATTATAACTTTAAATTCACAAATTTACTGCAAAAGGATTTTGAACATAAGCACAAGCATCACTAAGTCTTTTTAATAAGCCTAAACTTGATAAACGTTGTTCCAGACGTTCAGCATTAGAGGCAAACGCTTCTTGATCAGCTTCTCCATTTTCAATAAATTTTTTAGCTTGTTTATCTCCAATAATAAATCCATATTTTTCATATAACTTAGTTAAAAATTGTTGAAATTCTAAACGATGTTCTACATTTGCTAAAACTAAAGTTTTGAGAAAAGCATCATTAGGAGCATATCGATTTCTACGACTACTACGGCTAGAAATAAAACCAATCTCTTTGCCCCAAACTCGATGACAATTAGCAACGTGTTGCTTATGTTGATTAACAGCTTCTTCGCAAAATTCTTCAAGCATTTCATCGGGAATTTGAGATTTAATACTGATACCTTTATTGGTATTAATCGATGTTTGAAATTTATTTTCTAAAAATTCTTTAGCACCTTCATAATCATTATTAGAAGTAATATATTTTTGCCACTCATCGGAATTTTTAACGCTATGAACATAAGTTTCTACAGCAGTGATTGATAAATTATTATTTTCTAAAAAAGAAGCTGAAGCTAAATCTCGAACAACAGTTTTTTTAGGAGCTACTATTTCTAAGATAAAGGTAACAGGATGATTAAGTTTAAAATTTTTATTTATATCAAAGTTAATGTCTATATTTTCAGGATTTTCATTATCTAATTTTGTAGATTGATCCGGAAAAAAATCATTATTTAATTCAAAAATCTGTTTAATTTCTAATACTGTTTTTGCCCTAGTTAAAAGATAAATAATTAAATGAAGTCCGGTTAAAGTAACTAAATGAGGAATAGCATCGTAGTCAGGTAAATCATATTTTAAAATTGTTAACCAATCATCTGCGAGAGCTTCATATTCAGGTAGTTGTAAATAGGGAAGATAAGGAGGAGAACCGCTTTCTTTATGCTTTTCTATATCTTCTTTATTTTGAAGTGCTTTTATCAGATGATTCCATTTAGAAAGATGTGTTTTATCTTCTGAATCTGCAATTATTCCTAACTTTTTCAGTCCCGTCAAAAGTTCTTTTCCTTTATGACTACGACATAACATTAAATATAATAATTCTCCTGTTCGTCCGAAAAAACGTCTATCTACAGATACGTTAGTTTTTTCTTTTGTTACTTGCACTCTAAGATCTGGAAATAAAGAGTCTGGACCATACGGAAATACAAATTTAGAAGTCCAGCGTTTATTACTATCTCCTTCAATAGCATTTGCCTGAAAAAAATTAACTATTCTGACAAAATCAGAAAAACAGGAGAATCTTTCTTGTAAATAACTAAAATCAGGATTTTCAATTCCCCCGGCTGTTTCTTTTATTATTTTTTCCCATTCTTGCCAACGTTCTTTATCATTGAATATGGGGTTAGAGGCGATCGTTTCTAAATGAGGATTATTGAATAAAATATTACGAATATAAAGACGTGGATAATAGTAGTATTTTAATTTATTTCTTTGCTGATCTGATTCTTGAAAAGCTTGATTCGACTCTAACTGAGATTGAAGAATCCCGAAAAATTCTAATAAAGTCAAACAAGGAGTTTGTTCATCATAAAGTCGATGTCCCCATATTGCTTCATCAACCCACATTTTGAATTGTTCTAACTGTTTTTTATCAGGACGAGGTAAAATTTTTATCGACATATCATAACCTCCATATTAATAGGATGGGCTTTACCATCATCTTTCATTTCTAATAAATTAATTAAAAGAGAATTATCTGTTTCTAATTCTTCTCCTTCCCATTTTTTTCGTAGTTTAACTTTTTGTAAAATTTGAGTTTTAAAAGCTAATATATCCTCATAATATTCTTGAGAAAAGCTACTAGGTAAAGTCCCCTCAGCCACCCTACTTAAATATTCATATCTAGCTAAATTTAACGTTAATTTGATTGGATAAATATCATTTTGAATTACCGATAAATAAACAATTAAAGTTGGTATATTATGATTTTCTTCTAACTCAATAGTTACTTCTTCACCTCTATTTTTTCTTACGGGGATAGATTCCTCATAAACTTGGCTTATTTTAGCTTGAGAATAACTTCCTGATGTAGCTATAATTATTTCGTTAAAATTATTGACTAGCATTCCCGTAAAAATTCTATTAATTCCTTTTGCTAAACGTCCAATAATATTTTGAGAAACTTTTTCGTTATTTTTTAACTTTTTATAAACTTTATTAAGATATTCTCCAGCAAATTGAAAAATAGTTAAATTCCAAAAATTCAAGTTTTCTTCTTCATCTTTAGCAATAATAAAAAATAGCCTTTGTCTCTGAGAAATAAGTATTTTTAAAAAGTTATTTTTTTCTTCTATTAAGTCTCCTTCTAAATAACTTTTTTGTCCTATTATAAAATTTTTTGAAGTTCCATAAAAGGAATCATTTTTCAAAAATTTATGATAATAATGAGAAATTTCTGGATCATCCTTTCCAAAAATAAGAATATTATCTATTTGATTACTTGTTTCTTTACCAATACCAAAACTATTTAAAACTTTAAATACTTCTATCGAATTTATTTTACGTTCGGATAAATTAAAACCGAAAATATTATGATAAATACTGGATAAATAACTTTTATCATTATCAACAATAAAAGGTACTATTTTACAGTTGAGTAACTTATCTTTTCCCTCTGGATGACCTAATAACATATTAGATATTAGTAATAGTAATTGTCTAATAGGCAGGTGTATTCCATTTAATTCTACTAATTGTAATAAATCAATGATTCTTTCTCGCAAGATATTATTCCAATGTTTTTCTTCTAGTCTTTTTTTGTTTTCCCAAATAGGACATTTTTCATTTAAATTTGGAGGATTATGATAATAGCATTTTTGACATTCTTGCCATCCAGAATGATTAATAACAGCATCTAAAATTTTCGTAAACATTCTAGCTGTATTTAAACGACTTAAATTGTAAAAACGTAGATTATAATTCAAATCTTCTTGTTGATCATTAACCAATAACTCTTCAATTATTTTGCGAACTTTGATTACATTATCTGTATTTTCTGCTTGTTCCCATGCTTCAATTAATTGTCCATCATTAGCGGCAATTAAATATATTTGATCAGATGAAAAATTAATAATTGAATCTGCCATTAAAGTCAGTATTCTAATTTTATCTTCATTATTTAATTCACTTAAATCCTTAACAATATACAATTTATGATTATCTAAGTTTAATTGACGAATTGTTATATCTTGTTCCCAAATTTCTCTCGCACCACCTAGTGCTTCCCAAACTTCTCTACAACAAAATGTTTTGCCGTCTCCCGCAGTGCCTGTTAGAATTACTGATTTTGGAGAAGTTGATTTAAAGTTGTTAATTAATTCATCAAGATATTCGGTTTCAAAAATAATTGGCTCAATTTTTTTCGTTTTTAAATTACGCTGAATTACTTCATCATACATGTTGTCATTTCGAGGGATTGGTCCATACTGTCTTAAGAAATCAACCCATTTTGATTTATGAAAAGTTCGTTCTAAATTAGATTCTATTTGTGAAACAACCATAAAATTTTTCTTTATTTATAAATTACAAACTAAACAAGGCAAAGTTGAATCATCATCATCCAACACAGACTCTAAAGCCTCTGCTAGAGGGCGATTCGGTGCTTTTTTCTGCTCTCGTGCGATCGCCTTTTCATGATTTGCTATAATTTCATCTTTACGCTCTAATAACTCTAGTAAGGTTTCTCCCTGATTCCATGTATAGGTACGCCCATCTTGATGATTAGACTCGTATTCCACGGCTTTTGCAAACAAATCAGGATGATTTTGTGCCAACATCACCCATTCGTATTTACGCTGAAAGAAACAGAAAAAACAACCAGAGCGACTACGCCATTTATAATATTCAGGTAAACCAATACCACTTTCCTCTAAAAGTCGGAGAATATCAGCTTTAACTAAACCTCTCTCTTTGAAGGGAAAAACGGGTTTAATATTCGGTTTTGTAGAGATATAACCCTCCCTATTCTCATCGGCACGAATGCCAATATAGCTGATAGCCTCATCATCACCGACAAACTCCTCAAAAGGCTTAATCTTCATTTTAACCGTACACCAACGCATCTGCACAGAAGGCAATAAACCATCATGAATCGCCAACCAATGATCAAAACCCCTATTTTCGCTAAGATAATGTATTTTAATGCCTAAACGGGCTTGAATGCGATCGAGATAATCGTAGGTTTCCTGTAGTTCCTTATGCGTATCACAAAAAAAATACTCCATCTCAGGTACTTCTTTATGTAGCAAAACTGCTAAGGCGGTAGAATCCTTGCCACCGCTTAATCCTAAAACGTGTCTGACTTTTTTCTCAGTCATGAAAGATACTTGAATTGATTACTGATTTCACATATTAATAATCCTAGCAGAGGTGAGAGAAATCCAGTTGGGGATAAAAATAATATTTTTCAATTTCTATTTTGATAACAAAATATTACGAAAGTCTTGTAATTTTAACAATTTCATTATATGTGAAGTGAGATAATAAATCTTAACTGATTAAGTATTTTATAAGTGTTAAGAATAAGTCCAATTATCATTAAAGCCATATATCTTTGCAATAGAAATCAAAGGCTGAAAATGACGTTTATAAATATTAGTTAATAACTCAAAATTTAGTAAATCTTCTGTATGACTAATTTTTAGATCTAGCAGATAATTTTCCGTGTATTTTAACCAGTCTTTTCGAGGTAAATATTGATGAGAAATAGTTAAGCCTTGATGTTGTAATTGAATAAATTTGGCCAAATATTGAGAAGATGGTATATTATTTGATTTAGAACTATTAATATTATTCATAGTTGGTATTAAATTCCAGAGATGATCATGAGCAACAAATGACCAGGGTAAATAATGGTCAATAGAAATACTATTTTTGTTCAAAATTTGCCCAGAATAAATACACTTAATAGGTTGTTTTTCTAGTATAAACCTCCAATAATTAGCTTGGTTAGTTAAAGAGTTTCTCTTCTCAGGGGCAAATAATTTATTAACTAAATTAGGTACATTTTGATTATTTTTCTGCATATATTGTAACCATTCCCAAGTTACCCAACCCTTAATAATTATAAAATTTTGTTTGAAATATTCTACCCAATCAGGATGTAAAAGAATCGCCGTTGAATCTTGATAAGTATTAGCATTAAAACGATATAAAGGTTTAAGAATAGAAAAATATTGACTGGCTATTTCTGGGGTTTTTTTGACTACTTCATAGTTAACATCAAAATCTCGTAATTTTTCTAACAAAAAAGGGCGTAATAATCGAAAGGGTACATTCTTTTTAAAATCAGTAATAATAGCAGTTAAATTGTTTTGACTAATAATTTCTTTCAAGGCTATTTTATCACTACTATTAAATTTTAAAACGGTAGTATTTACCCTCAAATCAAGGGAGTCTAACTTGTTAGCAATTCTATCTTGTTTTCCAAAAGATAAACGAAAAAAGGTATGAGGATACCAAGCATTAGCTAACATTTCTATCATCAGTTCTTGGAAACTAATTGACTCTGAATCATCAAATAATCTCTGGGATAAAATATCTAAAATAGAGTAAAAAAAAAGGTATTTATAAGAATTAGTAGTTGACCGAAATAATTGAGAAAATGCTAATATATTTAGATGATTAGATAGTGGTAAATTGTGATAATTGTGATTCATTTGATCATAAATTAAAATCGGAAAAAGGCTTCAATTGTTTTGAATAATAATATGGAATTAAGTAAATCTATTTAAAAAGTCACTAACTGTAATAATTTCAATATCTCTAAAGGGATTTAATACTAATAAATCATTATCACCAGTAACAATAAAATCAGCTTTACCACTGACGGCTAATTCTAAAAACTTATTATCTTTAGAATCCCGACAAATATCAATTATTTCGATAACATTAATTAATAATGCCTTAGCTTTTAGTTGCCCTAAAAATTGTATTCTTTTTTCAAAAGATAAATATTTATCAAATTTTCGCTTAGTAATTGTTAGATAAAATTCAGTAAAGGTGTTTTCAGATATTAGCAAGATGTGATTTTGTGTCACAATATCAAAAACCTCACCTACTCTTGAAGATGATAGTAATAAACCACTGATTAAAATATTGGTATCTAAAATAATTCTCAGCTTATTCATCTTCTAATAATTGTGTTAATATTTCGGGAGTTAAACCATTCACTTTTGCTTCCTCTCTAATTTGAGTTACTATTTCCTCAAAACTGTCAGGTTTTAATAATTGTTTTAAAACTAAATTACAAATTTGAATTGCATTTTCTTGTTTAGTCGCATCAGCTTGTTGATAGGCTTTAGCTATTTCTGAGTCAACTTTAATTGTTATGGTTTCCATTATTAACTCCTTGATACATTTATCTATATTATCCTGATTATATCTCAAGAAAATTTCTTTCCATTTAGTAAAGGAAATGAGAATTTGTTGGGTTATGTTGTCACTAACCCAGCCTATAAGTTAATCTAAATAGAATAATTAACCATGAATCATAATCAACTTTGCTTAGGGAGGTAAAAGGAAAAAGCGATAATAATTGATTTTAAAGTTATTGAAATTGTCTAGTTTAAGATTTTTTCGGTGAGTTTTGCTAATACCGCTTCTCTGAGTTTTCGATCGCACCCTTTTAATTGAGTTAGAATTTGATTAACCAACTCCTCCGCCTCTTTTTCTCTGGTGTCATCTATCCATACCATCCTTAAAGTTTCCTTCCCGTCATCACGGGTGACAGTAATTCTTCTAGCAGTTACTCCCTCTTGAATACCTTGACTATTAACTTCTGTTTGGATAGCCTCTAAATTCTCAAATTTACGCACTATATCCGCTAATTTTACCTCAAATGCGATCGCATCTTCATCACTCCAGGATTCCGCAGGTTTATCCGCAATCACCATCACAACCGCCGACAACCACTGACTATCATTCTGTGAGTCATCAATAATGGCTTGAGTAAAACGTTTCAAACTGCGCTCAACACATTTATCCTTGATATTGTAACCCCGAATACGCAAATTTGCCCTTAACTTATCCCCCTCTACCCCAAAAGCGGTATTTAACAAGGATTGACAGTGATTGAGTAAAGTATCGTAGGCTTGATTAATTTCTCGTAAACCCTTGATTAAAGTAGTTTTAAAAATTTGGGTAACTTCTTGACTGGGGGGAGACGTGAAAGAAATGGAAGACAAACCACAGGCAGAAGGTAAAGCAGAGAAAAGTAACTCATCAGGCTCAACCGTTTGCTGTAAAGAATGTAAAATCTGAAGAGCAGTCTTACTTAAATTTTTGGTTTGTTGAGTATAACGGGGTAACTTCTTCACAAATTGATAAAGAGGAGTAACCACACTTAAAAGGGTTGCGTTTCTCACTTGGGAATTATCCTTAAGTTGAGAGTTGCTTAAAATTGTTTCTAATTCCTTAAATATTTCTCCCCTCAAACCCTCAATAGCAAAATATTTTACTCCATAGCGTTCAGGATTTTTAACCAATAGCTCAAAATGTTCTTCTCCTAAAACTGGTACGAAAGTACCATCTTGGTAAACCCCTACTTCTTCTCGATAATATAACAACACAGAAGCAAGGATAACGGGAATGATTCCCTCTTTCACTCCATAAGGCGGTTTTGACAATAGTTGATATAACTTAGAGATGTTTTCTGGTTTTTCTGTAGCTGATGTGCAAAAAGATGCGATCGCACTCCAAATATCCGTTACATTAGGATTATCCCTACTTATAGGGGGATAAAAACCCCATTCTTCTTCATTGTTTTCTGTTAATTTAGTAATACGTGTGTCGGGGGGGGGTAATCTGGCTGTCTTCAGAAGTCTTATTTTCCCCGCTTACTAAAGATGTATTAAGAGAGAATAACTGTTGCCTACCCTCACCAATATCTTTTAATCCCTCACTTATTCTATGAATCCCCGTTTCTTGCAAAAGAGAAAAATACATAGTCACTTCTGGCCCATAACCCGTTAATCCTAACTTGGGCATGGTAGAATTATTCACCATAGCAGAGATTAACTGTCGTCTAGCCATCATGCCTTGTGCAGTTAAATTACGGCGATTTATCAATTCATTCCACAAAATAGGGCTTTTAGGATATACTTGCTCACAAATACGAGAAATTCGGAAATTTAGCTGACTAATACTAGAGATATTAACTAACTCCCCTTGAATCCAACATTGATTATTTTCTTCTCTCACATCAAACACATTAGCTAAAGTGTCATCTAAAAATCTTTCCGCTTCTGCAAGGCGATAACGCACTTCTTTTCTGGCAACTCCATCCGCCTGTAATTCCTTCGCTGTTTTATCCAACCAATTTAAAGCCGAAAATTCCCTCACCCGTAATCGTAAAATGGGTAAATTACTAGCGGTAATAATAATTACTGGTAATCCGTCAACGGTAGATGAAGGGAAAGAGGAGGGGATGTCGTCATCTAACCAATAACCTAAATAACCATCGGCGGTATTGCTATCGCATTTGACAAGGGGTTTAAACCCCTTGTTGTCTAACAGAGAGAAAGAATCAAGATAATGTCTTTCAAAGTAACGTAAAGTACCTGTTTGATAACTGTGTCTTTGAGCTACCATTGGTTTTAATGGGCGTAACTCTGACAATAATTTCACTAAACTCTCTGAATCCTGATAAGATTCTAACTCCTGATCGACATTAAAATCCGAACCTTGCCAAATTCTTAATTCATCTATCTGACGGCGATAGGTAATAATTCCCCCTTTTAATAAACCATCTATTTTTTCCTGCCAATAGTTAACCTCTTCTTCTTGGGGTAAATCACATAACCCATAAGCCACCAGTTGACGAGTTGCTTTTGTTATTCCCGTAATCGTCACCAAGTTGAGGATACCAATTACTTTTAATACCCGTAAACTATCCTCATCCAAACTTTTACTATCGGCGATTAAGTCGTGAATTTCTATCCATCTTTGCAAATTGGGGCGCGATGTTAACCCCATTCCTGCTGATTCGATAAAATAATCATAGACTCGATCAAGTTTTAATGTCGGTAAGCTATACTCAACAAAATCACAATTTGAGTCTTTCAAAAATTCCTGTTGCCTATTGCCTGTTGCCTGTTGCCTACCTTCACCAGTATCTTTGATTCCCTCACTCAATATAACCGTTTCTGTGAGAAAATTTTTTAAGGAAAAAGGCTCATCAGATGTGATAAAAGTAAATAAGGTGCGATCGTTTTGAGCATAACGCATACACAGAGTTGGTAAAACCAAAGCTGTCAGAGGATGCAAAGGGTAAATATTTTCTAAGATTGACTTATCAATTTTTTCTACTGATAAAGTCTGATAAAGACTATCAAACCATTGTTGACTATAATCTACAATCCTATCGTAATTAAAAAGACTATAACTTGAGTCTTGAAAAAATCCCTCTTGCCTTTTGCCTCTTACCTCTTGCCTATCTCCATCGACATTTTTTATTTCTTTACCAATATTAATCGCCTCCCCCATTAACCGCATCATTTGTGCTACCGATTCAGTAAAGGGAATATCCTCAAACCTACCTTGAATTTTTGCCCATTCATTGCGTTGTATTTTACCTAATCTTTGCCCATATTCGGTAAAGGCTTGATGAAGAATCCCTAAAATATAGACTCGATTGCCGTTAATTGGCTCTAATTCCGCTAATTGTTGTAATAAATATACATCTTCTGCACCTTGATTGTAAACGGCATATTCTAAATTTTTTCCTAACTCGTCAATAATAAAAATTAAGTCTGTTTTAGCTTGACTAATTATCTCTTTTATCAAGGAAATAATTGCACTATTTTTAACATTTTTCCCTTGTTTTATTAATTCATTAAAACTCTCTAATTGTTCTTGAAAATGACTATTATTTTTTAGTTTAAAATTTTTTAATCCTATGGATAAAGCCCGAATAATAGTATTAGTAATAGATTCTCTTTGACTAACTGCGATCGCCCTTATAAATCCTTGTCTTGGTAGATTATTTATTAACTGCTCATAGTCTTTAATTAACTCATTATTGACCTTGGAAATTGATTCAATAATAGAAAAACTTGATTTATATATATTACTCTTTTTAGGAGATAATAAACAACCTAAATAATGACAAAAAGCCGATTTTCCAGTACCATAAACTCCCGTTAAAGTCCAACAATTACTATTACTTTCCTTAGTTAAACCCTGTAAAATTCGCCCTAAAACATCAATAGCTTTATCGGTTAAAATATAGCCTTTTAATGCTTCTTGATCATCAAAATCTCTTTCTAAGTTGATTGAGCGAGTATAACGTCTTTCTAGGGTAAAATAATTAGCTAATTTAGGATTATTCATGGGATAAATTTAATAATAAATATCAAGCTGAAATTAAATTTAAGTGAGTTACAAAAGGCTTAAAATCTTTATCTGAAAACAGTAAGGCAATATTATTTTCAATGCAAAAAGTGGCAATAATTACATCGTTAGTTTTCCTAGTTGTAATACCCTTTTTTCTTAAAAATCGATAATTTTCTGCACTTTATAATTGCCAAATTAACCCCCAATAAAGAATAAACTCTCAAAGAGGTTAACAACATTTTTGCGGTTTGATAATCTCGATCATTTTTAAAACCTTGTAATACTTCAGTTAAAATAATATCACCTATAGCGATAGAATAATTGCCTAAATATAAATCTAATTTTTTAACCTCATCTGTATCATTACCATTAAAATAATCAATCCACACACCCGAATCAACTAAAATCATTAATCTAACCTCATTTCTTCAAGATTTCCTTCCCATTTTAATTTCCCTTTGAAGTGTTTAATTTCTTCTTGTTTCTTTAAATTAATCAAGGTTTTTAAACTTAATTCAATTACTTCTGCTTCGGTTTTTAAGCCAGTAATTTTCATCGCTTCATTAATTAGCTTCTGTTTTTTCATAATATTTTTAAGTTATTATAGTTAGTATTTTATTTTTACAGAAATTATAAAAATGATTAAAATTGGATAATCAAATATTTTATTAATAGTGAATCTTTGGGGGAAGAATTAATTTAATGGAAATTCAACGAGGAGAGACTTTGAGAATTAACTTAAATCCTACCATAATAATTATTAAGAATTTGATAGGCTAAATCAAGGGGATTTTCCTCAAAGGAGAGTTGCACTAAACCTGCCGTATCCGCTAAAAATAAAGATGATTCTTGACGGCATACTGCTTCAATCGCCGAATAAATAGCTTCTTCTGATAGTTTGAATACAGTGCCGGGGCTTCCTTTGTCATAAAGTAAACGAGAGATGGTAATAGTGGATTGATTTTGACTCACCCAACTAGCGTATTCTAAACAAGTGGCTACGATTATCGCTGATGGTAAATTCGCCTTACTACCAAAGCGGAAACGGTAATAATTGCTATTTTTTGGCTGATAAATTAATCCTAACTCAGTAAAGGGACAGTCGATCGAATCTTCCACAAAATTACTATTGTTATTGTCTGATTCTACATACATTCTCAAAATACAATTAATATCTTTAACGAGGGAGGATTCAGCGACAGTTTTATTCAATCCCTGCAGATAATCCATCAAACCTTTGAGTAAATCTTCTTTTGTGAACTCATTTTGATTGAAAAGATTAAAGACATAATACCACGCACCAGCATTACAAGTTGGTTTAAGCAAACTCCAGTGTAATAACCATAAAGAAGCTGGATTTTCTAAATACCTATCCCAACCATTCACCCCTAAAAGATTATTACCAAAAGCCGAGGGGGTATTATCCTCATCAATAATCTTAAAAGTATAACACCAATAACGGAGCGATCGCACCATATTTTTCCCCACTCCCAATTTAACTGGTGCATCTTCCCCATTAAAAATTTTACCGTCAATCGAAGCCATATCAAAACCCTTCTTTAACCAACCCCAACGGGGATGAAAAGTCTCATGACGGGCAAAAGTAGGAGTTACAGCTTTTTCTAAAAGATTCAACTCCAAATTAGTCTGCATAATTAAATATTATTTTGGTATGTTTTTATATTTCTATTAAAATAATATTATGCTTTTTCCCTTCAAGATTCAATGATGCAACGCCAAAAATCTAAGTCACTATCTTCTCAAAAATCATCCTGTAGCACAAAACTAAATAGAGATAGTTTTTTAATTTGATTAAATTATTGGTTAAGAAAAGGTGTCAAGTTTGAGAGAATTTGATAATTCATAATTCTCCCTACTCCCTTCACAGCAATTGCATAAATCATTTAGGCTCACTATATTACTATTCCCCTTTCTCTAACTTCTGCAAGAAGTTTTATTAATCCCCTAATCCTTTGACTCTTTTTTGTGCATTATAAGACTTAAACCATAAAGGAATAACTACCCAGGCAATTACAGCTAATAAAGCCACAATGCCAAACTGTGCTAAATAGCTAACTAATTGGGCAAGGGGAACAATTCTACCCACAAAATAAGCTAGAGTAACGATAATTGCCCCCCAAACTGTTGCTCCCATAAAGTTGTAAAATAGGAACTTAGGATAAGGCATTTCTACAATACCAGCAATAGGTCCGGCAAAAATCCTGAGAAGAGTGATAAAACGTCCAAAAAAGACTGCTTTTGCGGCATTATCGACAAATTTACTTTTCGCCTTTTCTACCTCTGTTTCTGGCAAACGGAAAAAACGAGCTAGTTTCAGTAAAAACTGCCATCCTCCTATTCTACCAATCCAATAACCACAATTATCCCCCGTAACCGCACCTGCGATCGCAGTTAATAATACCAACCAATAATTTAACTCTCCACTACCCGCTAAAAAACCGCCCACAATGGTAATAGTTTCACCCGGGATAGGAATACCAGTATTTTCGATCGCAATTCCTGCAAACACAGCCCAATAACCATAAAGGTGGGCTAATTCTTTAATTTGTTCTAAGGATAAAAATTCCATTAGTGAATAATGAATAGTGAATAGTGAATAGTGAATAGTGAATAGATTAAAAAAGGGCAATAATAAATAGTTGATAGTGAATAATTAACAATTAATAACTCCTAACCCCGAACTAAAATTAATTGTATCTATCTAAAAGGGCTTGTAATCCCCCTTGAAAACCAGAACCAACTGCATTAAGTCGCCATTCCCCGTCTTTTCTGTACAATTCTGCCATAATTACTGCAGTTTCTACGGAGAAGTCTTCTGTCAAATCGTAGCGCAAAACTTCTTCTTTCGTTTGTACATCCACTAGACGGATATAAGCATTACTAACTTGACCAAAATTTTGTTTTCTCTTGTCAGCTTCGTAAATTGTCACCGTTACCACTATTTTAGCTACATCTACGGGAACTTTACGTAAATCGACAATTAAACCTTCATCGTCTCCCTCTCCTTCACCAGTGCGGTTATCTCCTAAAAGTTTAACAGATTGATCAGAATCGGGACTAACTAGGTTATTGTAAAAAATGAAGTGTTTATCGGAAACTAATTTGTCATTGTCTCCTAATAGAAAAACAGATACATCTAAATCAAAATCACCGCCAGTATCTGTAACATTGACATCCCAACCCAAACCGATAAATCCTGCAACTAGGCTAGGGGCAACTTTAGCTAAGGAAATTCTTTCGCCTTTTTTTAGTGAAATAGTCATACTTTAATTTTATGAAATTTAGTGATCTTATTCATCGATTATCCCCTCAATATCATAGTTTTGACTCTCATCCCCATCTTAATCCTGAGTTAACAAATATCGCTCCCATCGATCAAGCGGACGTAAATAGTCTCAGTTATATTGAGGGTGATAAGTTTGCGAATATGATAGCCATTACAAAGGCTTCTGCTCTTATTCTACCACTAGATTCTGCACTACAAACTCAAGCTACAGAAAAAGGAATTGCTTGGTTAGCTTCTCCTTATCCCCGTCTTACTTTTGCCCAAGCTATTGATATATTTTATAAACCTTATAAGCCTTCGGCTCAAATTCACTCTACGGCGGTAATTGCTGATGATGTGCAGTTAGGGGAAAATGTCTCTATTGGCGCCCATGTAGTCATCGAAAAGGGATGTAAAATTGGTGATGATGTATGTATCTTTCCTAATGTAGTTGTTTATCCTGATGTTACTATAGGCGATCGCACTTTACTTCATGCTAATTGTACCATCGAAGAGAGAACCCACATCGGGAAAGACTGTGTTATCCATAGTGGCGCGGTAATTGGTGGCGAAGGATTTGGTTTCGTGCCAACCCAAGAAGGTTGGTATAAAATGCAACAGTCAGGCTATGTCATTCTTGAAGATGGAGTGGAAATCGGTTGTAACAGTACTATTGATCGACCTGCGGTGGGTGTTACAAAAATTGGCAAGAATACAAAATTAGATAATCTTGTCCACATCGGACATAATGGGGATATAGGAGAAAATTGTGCTTTTGCCGCTCAAGTAGGTTTGGCAGGAGGCGTTAAAATTGGTAATCGGGTTATTTTAGCTGGTCAAGTTGGTGTTGCCAATCAGGTACAAATAGAAGATAATGCGATCGCATCTGCTCAAACGGGAATACATCATAATGTTAAAGCAGGAGAAACAGTTTCAGGCTCACCAGCCGTGAGTAATAAACTATATTTAAAAGTATCTGCTATTTACAAAAAACTACCTGAAATTTATAAAAACGTAAAAGAATTGCAGAAAAAATTTAATCAACTTGATAGTTAACTGCTTTTTTTACCATTTCTAAGGGCAAATTTAGACGGGTAGAAATTTCATCTACGCCCATACCCAATTGAACTAAAAGTGGTACGGTTTCCAATTTACCACTTATTTCCCCTTGTTGTATGCCTTGTTGTATGCCCCTCTGTATCGCTTTTTTCTCTCTTTGGGCTAATTCTTCTTCAACTATAGCTCTTAAACTCATAATCAATACCTGCCTTTTTTGATCAACAATGGACAATTTATTCTGATTTGCTTCGATGGCTTTTAATAATCCATATACCGATTTTAATATATTTTTTTTATTCGGATAATTTTCTGGTAAAGATTCTAATTCTGCCATAGCATTTAGTTGTATTTGTTCTCTACCGAATAACCTCAACCATAATGTTTCCCGTATTTTAGGCAATTGGTGTACCGCAATAATACCAGTATTAAGTGCTGGTGCTAAAAAATAGATTCCATTATTCCAATTTTCTTGGAATTTTGCTTCAAACTGATTTAGGATTCTTTTGGAAATAGTAGGAGTGATAATCCATAAGTTAATTTGACTTTTTTGCTCTTTTAAACGATTGTTTTTAATACTGATTAATTTACCAATGCAATCAAGAATTTGATTGATTTTAACGGGATTGCGATAAACTTCTATCAAACAAGTATTTTGAGCTATTTTACCTAATAATCCTAGGGTGTCAGCAGTTGTAGGCACTGGCTTATCAGGAATAAAAAGAATGTCAACTTCTCTTCTTTCACTACTTACATCTGCCGATGGAATCACCTGACCATAATTTTGATATAGTTCGGGCAAAATTTCTTTGACAAATTCATCATGGGGAAATTGAGACATTTTTATTCTATACTTTTGGTTGCAACTATATTCTCACCAAATTGTATCATAAGGAATTAAAATTTATATTCAAAAAAACTACAGATAAATGAAAACCGAGCAAAATACTTATCAACGGGAATTAATTAATTGGCAAAAATTAATTCAGATATTTTCAGCAAAACAGAGACATAAAGTAGCTGAAAAAAGAAATAAATATAGCGTTTATCCCCTTAATAAATATCCTCAATACCCTTCAGAATTAATTTTAAGAGATTATCAAAATCAAGCAGTTATTAACTGGATGAAAAATCAAGGGAGAGGCACATTAAAAATGGCAACAGGTAGTGGAAAAACAATCACTGCTTTAGCCATTGCGACTGAATTATATCAATATATAAACTTAGAAGTTTTACTGGTGATTTGTCCTTATCGTCACCTAGTTTTACAGTGGGAAAAAGAAGCAAAAAAATTTAATTTATCTCCCCTATTGGCTTTTCAAAGCGTTTATAATTGGCAAAGTGATTTATCACAACAACTCTATCAAATTCACCAAAAAAAACAAAATTTCTTGACTATAATTACAACTAATTCAACCTTTATTAGTGAAAGATTTCAATCTCAATTACCTTTTTTTCCTCAAAAAACTCTTATAGTTGGTGATGAAGCCCATAATTTAGGTTCGCCTCGATTTGTTTCTTGTTTGCCTAAAAACATCAGTTTAAGACTTGCTCTATCTGCAACTCCAGAAAGACATTTTGATAACGATGGTACTGATTTATTAATTGATTATTTTGGAGCAGTTTTACAGCCTGAATTTACTTTAGCAAAAGCATTAAAAAAACAAGCATTAGTTAAATATAATTATTATCCTATTTTAGTAGAATTAAATCAGTATGAAGCGTTAAAATATGCTAAATTAACAAAAAGAATTGGTTGGATATTATCAGAGAATAATAATTTGGAAGATAACCCCCAATTAAAATCATTATTATTACAGAGATCTCGCTTAGTTGCTACTGCTGAAAATAAATTAGTTGCCCTCAAAGAATTAATGCAAAATCATCAAAATATGAAAGCAACTTTGTTTTATTGCGGAGATGGCAGTATGAATAATAATGAAAAACAATTAGCCGCAGTGACACGTATTTTGGGAAAAGAATTAAATTATCGAGTTAATACCTATACTGCAGAAACACCTATAGAGGAAAGAGAAACGATTAAACAACAACTGATTACAGGGGAATTGCAGGGAATTGTTGCGATTCGTTGTCTTGATGAGGGAATAGATATACCGATGATAAATAATGCAGTGATTTTAGCTAGTAGTAGTAATCCTCGACAATTCATTCAAAGAAGGGGAAGAATTTTACGTCCTTATAAGGGAAAAAAAGAGGCTAATTTATTTGACATGATTGTAATTCCCCCTATTTTAGAAAGAGATATTTGGCAAGTGGAAAAAAGTTTGATGAAAAAAGAATTAGGACGATTAATTGAGTTTGCGAAATTAGCAAAAAATGCCGATGAAGCTCATAAGGTTTTGAATCTTATTCAAGAAAAATTTTAGACATAATTGGTGACACTATTTGGCTCTATCACTTCTCGTCGTGTAAATTATTAACTGACGTTACGCACTTATTGATGTGTTAAGTTAAGGGAGGTTTCAGGTTTCAGGTTTCAGGAAATAATAAAAATGATTGAACTAAAAAGTTATCGAGATTTAACGGTTTGACAAAAATCAATGGATTTGGTATTAATATGTTATCAATTAACTTCTCAATTTCCCAAAACAGAAATTTATGGTTTAAGTAGTCAAATACAAAGAGCCGCAGTTTCAATTCCTGCCAACATCGCAGAAGGAAAAGGGAGAAATCATTTGGGTGATTATATTCGTCATCTTTCTATGGCAAATGGCTCACTCAAAGAATTAGAAACTCATTTGATGATTGTAGGACGATTAGGCTATCTTAACCTGAGTTCGGGATAAATTTTCATCTATGAATGATGGAGAAAAAAAGGCAAAAGGCAATAAAAGGGCAAAAGGCAATAAAAGGGCAAGGGGCAAGGGGCAAAGGGCAAAGGTAAATAGTGTTGGGGTGTTGGGGTGTTGGGGTGAATAGTTGATAGTTGATAATTACTCACTACTCCCCTAAACCTGCAACCTGCAACCTGAAACCTGACACCTACCCTTATCCGATATTCTTAAACCGAACTGAGGTTATTCTATGTGCCAATAGGCAATAGGCGACTATTAAATAATAATTTATAAACTTTTAGTTTTTCTCTTACTATAAATACTATTTAATAAAGATTATAGAATTCCTGTTTCTCTTAATTTACCATAACCACTGTAGAAGAACCCACTATTTTATAATTAACATCTATTTAAAAACATAATAATTATCTACTTTTTGGATCTAAACTATCTCTTAAACCGTCCCCTAATAAATTGAAAGATAAGACAGTTAAAATAATTAGTAAAGCAGGGGGAAAAATTAACCAAGGTTGTAAAACTAAAACAGAAGCATTTGTCGCTAAAGATAATAAATTACCCCAACTGGGATCTGGTTGCTGAATACCTAAACCAATTAAACTTAATACTGATTCAGCAACGATAAAACTAGGTATGGAAAGGGTTGCGGAAATGATTATATAAGTGGCTGTTTGGGGCAGTATATGTTTTACAATTATATAAAATGAATTAGCCCCGATCGCTCTTGCTGATTGTACAAATTCTTGTTCTTTAATGGCTAAAACTTGTCCTCTAATGACTCTAGCTAATCCAGACCAACCAATAAAAGAAGTAATCATAACTATTAATAAAAATCTTTGAGCACTGCTTAAACTGGGGGGTAAAATTGCGGCTAAAGCTACTAATAAATAAATACCCGGGATAGTCATTAAAACTTCGACTAAACGCATTAAAATACTGTCAATTATTCCGCCAAAATAACCTGCTATTCCGCCGATAAACATCCCTAAAGGAAATGAAATAAGGATACCTATAATACCAATAAATAAACTAATTCTTCCCCCATATAAAATACGACTAAATTGATCTCTACCTTGTTCATCTGTGCCTAATAAATTTATTTTTCCTTCTCCTGTTGTGCCAAACAATTTACGGTTGATGGTAAATCCTGAAAAAATTTCTCTTTCTTCAAATTTAGGGGGCAATGGTAATTTAAGGGCAAAAAGTTGATAGGGTTCAGTTTTTGGGAATAACCGCAGGGGAGAGGGTTTGCTATAATCTATTTCTAAGATGCGATCGCCCGTTTGTAAATCTGTTGCACCTTGGATAGTAGGATAAACATGAGGCCCGATAAATTGTCTTTGTGAATTACGCCAATAAATAGTAGTTGGTGGTAATAATGAGCCGTTTTCCTGAACTGAATAGGGATTATACGGAGCAATAAAGTCTGCTCCAATTACCATAAAATAAAACAATAGGAGAGTAACCGCCCCCAATTTAGCAAGGGGATTTTTTCTTAATCGGCGCCACCAATTCATGTAATAACCAAATAAATAATAATTAAAGTTTAAATATAACCAGTATTGTCAATGTTAGCGAAAAATAACTGACACATCGCTTATTTTAAGATTAAAATAAAAATTTTCTGCTCATATTTATAATTTTGAAGAATAGAACAATTTATGCAACTAACAAGTCAAGAAATTAGTTATTATCGAGATCAATTATCTGACTGTGAGCCGGCGATGAAATCCCTCGATATGATAGAGGATGCGGAAGGAGATTTAGAGGATGCGGCTACTTCCATTGCTTTAGCTATTGGGCAAACTCCTGATAGGGTTGATTGGTTGGATGGTTGGGCAAAGCGTTGTCGAGTTGCTATTTGTGAAGTTAGTTTCCGCTCTGATTTAGAAGATAATTACATTGAAAATGCGGTTAAGTATTTGTTGGAAAAAAAAATTTGTCCCCCTTTATTAATAACTCCTTTACTAATTTATGTTGTTAAAAACGGAATTGAGCAATTTTGTGAGCCTCTTTCTTATAAGTTGGGCAACGATAATGAAACTCTGTAGTATTTTGTGGTTGACACAAGAAACATTTTGTTTACATTGTTTATAAGTTTGTAAATAATCACTAAAACTGGTGGTAATTCTCTTTCAGATAGTACTAGGTTTTTTTTAATTGCTACTATATAAAATAGTCTATTAATCAAGCAGTAACGGTTGAAGAATGTCGAAATCAAAATCAATTAGCATTGAAGTTGGTCAAATTTTTAGCTTACAGGTTGCACCGGGGAATATTATTAAAGGAGAAAACAGTCTCAGTAATAGTGGGGATGCGATCGCATCTTTTGGTCAAATGCCCTTAGTGGTGGGAGGAGAGAAAACTATAAAATTAATTGAAACTTATCTTGAACCTATTTGTAAGAAATTTAATTTAAAACCTCGTTACGCTAGTTATCTTCCCGATTGTAGTGAAACATCTTTAAAACGTCTCGAAAAGGCAGTCAAAACCCATGAAGCCGATTTTATCATCGGTGTGGGGGGAGGAAAATCCCTTGATAGTGCAAAATTATTAGCTCATAATTGCCATTTACCAGTAATTACCATTCCTACCTCTGGGGCTACTTGTGCCGCTTGGACTGCTTTAAGTAATATTTATTCAGAATCGGGAGCTTTTCAATATGATGTAAGTTTACGTCATTGTCCTAATTTACTTATTCTCGATTACAATATTATTGCTTCTGCTCCTAAATATACCCTGATAGCAGGAATCGGAGATGCGATCGCAAAATGGTATGAAGCCTCCGTCAGTAGCGGTAACTCTACCGCAACCTTAACCATTGCCGCTGTACAACAAGCAAGAGTATTGAGAGATATTTTACTCCAGAAAGCCGAAACTGCTTTACAAAATCCCCTCAGTGAAACTTGGAAAGAAGTAGTTGACGCAACAGTATTACTTGCAGGAGTAAGCGGAGGTTTGGGAGGTGCAAATTGTCGAACCGTTGCCGCCCATGCCGTGCATAATGGTTTAACCCACTTAGAAGCAACTCACGGCAAATTACACGGTGCAAAAGTGGCTTATGGTATTCTGGTGCAATTGAGATTAGAAGAAACCATCGCTAATAATCAACTTGCCAAAACTGCCAGACAACAATTAATCAAGTTTTATCAGTCTATCGGTTTACCTATTACCTTAGAAGATTTAGGCTTAACAAATATTACCTTAAATCAACTGCGTCAATGTGCTGAAATTACTTGTAAACCAGAATCAGACATTCACCGTTTACCTTTTAATGTGACTCCTGATATTTTACTCAGTGCAATGGTTTCAACAATGGCATAATGGACAAGAAAAGGTTTAATGTATAAATACCGATTTTAAATTTTTCTTAGTATAAATAACTCTTAGTATAAATAACATAGTATGCCTAGATCTCAGAGAAACGATAACTTTATCGATAAAACTTTTACCGTCATGGCGGATATAATTCTCAAAGTCCTCCCCATTGACTCAAAAGCTAAAGAAGCCTTTGTTTATTATCGTGATGGTATGTCAGCCCAAGCAGAAGGGGAGTATGCGGAGGCTTTAGAAAATTATGAAGAAGCCTTAAAACTAGAAGAAGATCCCAACGATCGCAGTGAGATACTATATAATATGGGTTTAATCCATGCCAGTAATGGAAAACTAGAAGAAGCATTGGGGTACTATCACCAGTCTTTAGACTTAAATCCCCGCAAACCCTCGGCTTTGAATAATATTGCCGTGATTTATCATCATTTAGGCGAAAAATCAAAACAAGCGGGAAATGAAAACGAGGCAGAAAGTTTATTTGATAAAGCCGCAGAATATTGGAAACAGGCTATCCGTTTATCTCCCAATAGTTATTTAGAGGCTCAAAACTGGTTGAAAACCACTGGGCGTTCAGAAATTGATGTCTTTTTCTAGTATTCTCTAAGCTAGGAGTGCATTTAAGTTGTCTGGTTAAGACAGGGAAGAGAGAAACTCCCCTTTCTCCCCCCTCTCAAGGGGGGAGGGGAAAAGATAAGGGTTTGAGTTATTTTCAAAAACTAAGGAAAAATGCAAGTTAAATGCGTCTTAGCTTATTAATGATTCAGCCTTCAGTAATTAGCTTTTTATTATTAATCATCATTGTTTAGAAATTAGTTATGAGTTTAAGTCAAGCAGAAGTTAAAAAAGTTGCTAATTTAGCCCGTTTACATTTAACAGAAGCGGAGGAAGAAGCATTTGCACCCCAATTAAGTGCGATTTTAGATTATTTTGAACAGCTAAAAGAATTAGATACGGAAAATGTAGAACCTACCACAAGAGCGATCGATGTTAATAATATTACCCGTGAAGATGTACAATCGACTTATGAAGATCGGGAAAGTTTACTTAATGTCGCCCCGGAAAGAGATGATGATTTCTTCCAAGTCCCAAAAATTCTTGCTTAGTATCTTACATTAATTAACCTGAGTTGGGGATAAATTTTCATCTATGAGTGATGGGGAAAAGGGCAAGGGGCAATAGGCAATGGGCAAAGGTAAATAGTTGATAATTAAGAATTAAGAATTAAAGATTAAAAACTCTGAACTCCTAACTCCTAACTCCTAACTCATTTCTCCCTAACACCTGCAACCTGAAACCTGAAACCTGAAACCTAATCTTATCCGATATTCTTAAACTGAACTGGGGTTAGTTAGGTACTTTTGATTAACTCCCCCCTAATGCTATGATCTAAAAGCTCCATCGGGTGCATTACTTTTACTTCTTTTCCCTGTAATTTGAGATGTTTGGTGATTTGTAAGGCACAACCGGGGTTTGGAGAAGCAATTATACTGGCCCCCGTGTTAAGAAGATTTTGAACTTTTTGTTCTCCTAATTCGTTGGCAACGTCAGGTTGTAAAAGATTATATACTCCCGCACTACCGCAACATAAAGCCGCATCTACAGGCTCTTTTAATTCTAGGTTAGGTATTTTTTGCAATAATTGGCGAGGTTGTAAGCTAATTTTTTGCCCATGTAACAAGTGACAAGCATCTTGATAAACAACTTTGACAGTGTCATCGGTAACGGGAGATAAGTCAACATTAAAGCCTGTTTCCATTAAAAATTCGTTAATGTCTCTGACTTTGCTGACAAATTCTTTTGCTTTTTCTTCATAGATGCGTGCTGCGTAGCAGTTCCCTTCGGGATCATCTTTTAAAATATGATGATATTCTTTAAGGGTATGACCACACCCTGCGGCATTAATAATAATATAATCAACTTCAGCAGACAAAAAACTGTCAATCATTTGTTTTGCGAGAGTTTGGGCTTGGTTTTCTTGTCCCTGATGGGCAGGTAATGCACCGCAACATCCTTGAGATGGAGGAATTACAACCTCACAACCATTTGCAGTTAATACCCTTACAGTCGCTTCATTTACAGGGTCAAAAAATAACCGTTGTACACAGCCTAGAATCAATCCTACTCGGTATTTTTTCTCTTTTTGAGGGGGGATGGTATAAGGATATTTTTTATTGATAGAAGCTAATTGAATAGATGGAAGGATAGACTCCATAGAAGCAATACGAGGAAAAAATTTGAGTATGCCCGTTTTTCTCACTAGAGCCTGTAAACCTGAAATTTGGTAAAACCACAGTAGGGGTAAGAAAATACTTAATCTTGCAGGATAAGGAAAAATATTAAAGATAAGAGTGCGAAGGATTTTTTCCCACCAATTGCGGGGTTGATTTCTTTCTACTTGAGGACGCACAGAAGCGATTAACTGATCATATTGTACCCCAGATGGACAAGTAGTAACACAAGCTAAACATCCTAAACAACTATCGAAATGAGGACTTGTGCTTTCATCTAATTTTGCTTCTCCCTGATTAATCGCATTCATTAGATAAATTCTTCCTCTGGGAGAGTCCATTTCTTTGCCAATGACTCTATAACTGGGACAAGTTGATAAACAAAAACCACAATGTACACATTGATCAATCAAATTTTGTGAGGGAGGGTTATGGTCGTCAAATCCTTTTTCAGAGTTTATAGTATCGATAGGGGTATTAGTAGTGTTCATTTAGGAATAAATATTTTAGGAACGATTCAGAAAAATCAATTTATTTTTGCTTTATTATAGCTTTTAATAAATTAATAGGAAGAATTAATTATCTTAGTTTTAAATTAGCGATTAGGGGATGAGGTGGTGAGGGGAAGGGGCGAAAGGAGGAAACAAAGTAATAAGTAAGGAGTAAGGAGTAGAGAGTTTTTAAAATTAGGGGAGTGGGGAGAGGA
Source organism: Cyanobacterium aponinum PCC 10605 (assembly GCF_000317675.1). Classification (NCBI taxonomy): domain Bacteria; kingdom Bacillati; phylum Cyanobacteriota; class Cyanophyceae; order Chroococcales; family Geminocystaceae; genus Cyanobacterium; species Cyanobacterium aponinum. The sequence goes on along the minus strand of NC_019776.1, from coordinate 4,024,023 downwards.
ATTTTAATTCACCTGATACCTGCAACCTGATACCTGACACCTCTTTTCTTAATTCTTAATTGTCAACTATTCACTATTGACATTCTCTTGATTGAGGTGATTAATAACGGCGGCACCAACGCTATCTCCCCAGACATTGATTGTAGTGCGACAACGATCTAAAAACCAGTCGATAACGAGAATTAGGGAAATACCTTCTACTGGTATATTAACTGCTTTTAATACTATGACCATAGTGACGAGTCCTGCTTCGGGAATACCTGCCGCCCCTACTGCGGCTAAGGTTGCAGTCAAGAAAATAACAATTAATTGTCCCAGACTTAATTCTATACCGTAGATTTGGGCAATGAAAACGGCGGCAACTGCTTCATAAAGGGCTGTACCATCCATATTAATTGTCGCTCCTAGGGGTATGACAAAGTCAGCAATTTTACTATCGACTTTATTGTTTTTGATGGCACATTCAAGGGTGACGGGAATTGTGGCAGAACTAGAGGAGGTGGAAAAAGCTGTAATTAAGGCAGGAGACGTTTTTCTTAAATAATCAAAGGGCGATCGAGAGGTGATAAGGTAAAGTATAGAGGTCAAAATGAAAAATCCATGTAAAATTAGACCTAGTATCACAGTACTAGAATATTTCCAAAGAGAGAGAAATTCACTGCCAAACCCTTCAAATCCTCCTGCATCTCCTAAGCGCCCTGCGATTAACGCACCAATACCAATGGGAGCAAAAATAAGAATTAAATCGACAATTTTGAGGATAGCTTTGTTTAAAACGGAGATAAAATCTATGACTATTTGTCCATCTTCTAAGGTAGTCAAAATCGCACCAAAAACGAGGGAAAAAATGATTAAAGGTAAAACGTCATTTTCTACCATTGATTGAAATAAATTACGGGGAAGTAAATCTGTGACTACTTGTTCAATGGTTGTTTTGATCGAACTTTTTTCCTTCCCTTCTATTCTTTTTGCAATAGTTAAATCTATGTTTATACCTCTTCCTCTTCTTAAAGGAGATACAATTTCTCCTTGACTATTTTCCCACTGAGAGACAATTATTTTTTGACTATTAATAGGTGCTTTTTCGATAATATTTCCTTTTATATCTTGATCAATTAAAGAAACAAAATAACGATCATCAAAAGATTTTCTTAAATTTGTGTCTAGTAGTAAAACTTCATTTTCTTCAACTTTATATTCTGCGTTAGTTAAAACCTCTCCACCTCTTAATAAGACTCTTTCTGCATCAGTTTGAGCAACTCCGGGTTGAGTGATATTAACTAAAACTAAGCCTAAAATTACAGCTATTCCAGTGGTTATAAAATAAAAAATAATTGTTTTTAAGCCAATACCTTTTAATTTACTAATATCGCCTAAAGAAGTGATACTAGCTATCATGGAGGTGATAACTAAAGGTACAACCAACATTAATAAAGCATTAATAAATAATTCTCCTAAAAATTTAACTTCTTGTCCCCAAATAGGTAAAAAACCACCTAATAAAACACCGATAAAAATTCCGAGAAGAATGGGGATTAATGAGCTTAAAGAAGATGAATTTGTTGACGTGTTTTGAGTCATTGATACTATTAATTACTTTACTTAATTTATACTTAACAAGGTCAGAATCCAACCTGAGACATTTTAATTGTGAGTCGAGTTTCCATTAATGCTGATTAAACTAACGGCGATATTACCTGAAAAACAAACATCTACATCTGTATCTATGGTTCTTTTTCTTTGCCAATATTCTCCTCGATAAAAATACTGATTTCCTTCTTGTTTGAAGTTTAAGGGTAGGGGATCAATACTAGGACTACAAAATACTATATCAGGATTGGACACATAATCAAGGGGAGGTAAATTTACATTCCAAAAGCAACCTTTCGGTAAGTCTTTGTTTAATAATTTTTTAAGCACTTTTTTACTTAGTTTTTTGGCAATATCCCAATTAATAGGTTGAGGATATTTAATAACATGGGAAATTGCGATCGCACCTAAACCATGAATAGCGGCTTCTCTGACGGCGGCGACAGTGCCAGAAATGTGAATATCACTACCTAAATTTCCTCCTGCATTGATTCCAGAAAGTACCCATGTGGCGGAGGGAAAAATCTTACTAATACCGAGCCTAACGCAATCGGCAGGTGTCCCACTAATGGCATATTCTTGAGGTTTTGTTTCTGTAACAGTAATTCCTTCTTTTGTCGTCACCTGATGTCCACAACCAGATAAAGCGCGATCGGGTGCTATGATTACCTTATCTTCAGTAATAATTTCTTTTAAAGCCTTAATTCCTTCAGCGTTAATGCCGTCATCGTTAGTGATAATAAACATGAAAATAATGAGTAATGAGTGGAAGTCAGGAGTCAGAATTTTTTGTATTCTTTATTATCAACTATAAACTATTAACTACTCTCTATTGACTATTGCCTTTCAGCCAACCTTAACCGACAAATTTATATCGAACTCAGGCTAGTTAACCTCAGTTCGGTTTAAGAATATCGGATAAGAGTAGGTGTCAGGTGTCAGGTTTCAGGTTGCAGGTGTTGAAGAAAGTAATAAGTAACGAGTAATGAGTAATGAGTGTTCGGAGTTATTAATGATTAATTATTCACCCCAACACCCCAACACCCCAACACTATTTACCATTACCCTTTTCGCCATCACTCCGATGAGTGAAAATTTATCCCGAACTCAGATTAGTTAATAATTTAATTCCCTTTTGTGCTACCTGAGAATAAGTTTTTTCTCCTGCAAATATTTTCATCATAGTTTTTCCCCCAGAAGGATGCTTAACCCCTAATTGGTAACTAAGACGAGGAAAACGATAAAAAATAGAAGCTAATCTTTGCGCCCACAACATTTCTTTTCCCCATTCTTGAGCCATAATTTCACTATATTTTGCTAAAGCATTTGCCTCTCCAGCTAAAGCATTAGCCACCGCTTCGGATGCTTTTAAACCGCTATAGATAGAAGGGCGGATTCCCTCTGCAGTGAAAGGATCAACTACACAGGCTGATTCCCCTGCTAAAACGGCATTTTCTGTATGTAATTTTTGTACTCCATTCCAAAGAGCAAGGGGGTGTCCATGTTCGCAACCATCTTTAGCATTAAGATTGAACAAACCTGTATAATTTTCAATAATTTTGTGAAAACTTTGAGCTTTTCTATTTTTAGCAAAACCCCCAGCACCAATAGAATAACCATCTGCTTTGGGAAAATTCCAAGCATAGCCGTGTTGTACTAAACCAAATTCTAAATAGGTTTCTTTATTCTCTACCTTCTGTACAGGAATTTCTAATTCCAATGCACCCACCACCGATTTTTTCTGCTTTCCAAAGCCTAACCATTTAGCCATTGAGCCTTTTGCCCCATCCGCACCAATAAGATAACGTCCTTTAAATGACTCATTTTCGGTTTTAACTATCCAACCATTACTAACAAATTCAACCCCTCGTACTTTCGTTGTATCTTTCAGGGTTGCTCCTTGTTTGACAGCTTGTGTTACTAGAAAATAGTCGAAAACGTCTCTTCTTACCATCCAAATGGGATTATTTCCTAAATCAACTGCGATCGCATCTTTCTGTTCCCAAGTACAATAAACAGTATGACTTTTAAGAGAAATAGCGGGAGATAAATCAAAATCAAACCAAGATTGAATCAGAGGAGAAACTCCTCCTCCACAAGGTTTATAACGGGGTAAACTAGCCTTTTCCAGAATTAAGACAGAATACCCTTTTTTTGCTAAATGATAAGCAGAGGTAGCACCCGCAGGACCAGCACCAACAACTATACAATCATACATAATTCAACTAAGAATTTATTAATAATAAAGGGCAAAGGTAAATAGTTGATAATTAAGAATTAAAAACTCTGAACACTCATTAATCATTACTTGTTTCTCCCTCTCCCCTCATCCCCTATCCCCTAAACACCCTGACACCTGAAACTTAACCCCGAACTCCGAACTCCTAACCCATTATTCATCACCTACAATGTCAAAGAATGGGGATCATTTTCAATTAAATTAGCTAAATCTTTGAGGAATGATGCCGCATCTGCACCATAGATGATACGGTGATCACAGGTGATAGTCACTGTCATTTGATTTTTAACCCCAAATAAACCGTCTTTACTAGCTACTACGGCGGGGCGAGTACCACCAATGGCTAAGATCGAACCTTGTCCGGGAGGTAAAATAGCGGTAAAGCTACTTACACCAAACATCCCTAAATTAGAAAGAGTAAATGTACCTGTACTGTACTCATCAGGCTGTAGTTGTTTTGCTCTGGCACGATCTACTAAATCTTTCCAGCTACGGGCAAGGGAATAAATATCTATTTGAGCCGCATTTTTAATCACAGGGGTAATTAAACCGCCATCGGGCATCGCAACGGCAACAGCGATGTTGATAGAATCGTTATATTTAATGCCACCTTCTGTATAAGTAGCACTCATGATGGGGTGTTTTTGTAGGGTAACTGCAACAGCTTTGGCTAATAATGCAGTCATTGTAACTCCCTTAGTTTTGATTTTACGATATAAGCCATCTAAAGCATCAGTGGTAATATCATAGCTAACTTGGAAAGTGGGAACGTGTAAACTAGCCACCATATTACGAACAACTGCTTGTTGTAAGGTGTTAAAAGGTACGGTTTCTCCTGCTAAATTATTAATGGGAGCGGCATTACCGAGGGCAGGAGTGGGGGTAATTTGAGGAGGTATAGAGGATGTAATGGTGGGCAATGAAGGAGTAGATGTGGTTACGCTAGGTGCTTTTCCGACCGCTTTTTCTACATCTTCGGCGGTAATTCTACCGTTGACACCGCTACCCTTAATAGTGGCTAAATCAACTTTAAATTCTTTGGCTAATTTTTTTGCTCTGGGGGAAGCGATAATTCTACCGTTATTTTCAGAAGTATTTGAGGGAGAGATTTCTGTGTTAGCAGTGGTTGCCACAGGTTGAGGAGAGGTTTCTACTTCTTTTTTGAATTCAGGAGTAGTTGCGGGGGTTGAAGTGACATTATTTCCCCCTTGTGCTTGACTGGCTTTTTTCTTGGCTTCTTCTATTTCTGCTTCGGTTTCAGCAATATATGCGATCGCATCTCCCACAGGAGCTTGAGAACCGGCAGGGACAAGAATAGTAGCTAAATAACCAGAGTAGAAAGATTCTACATCCATATCAGCCTTGTCGGATTCAACGACAACAACAGTTTCTCCTTTCTCAACTTTATCACCGGGTTGTTTTTCCCATGAAACTATTTTCCCTTCTGTCATCGTGGAACTGAGGGCTGGCATAAATATATCGTAAATCATTTAGTTTATAAACTTCTTATAGACTGTTCAAACCAATAATTATATCAGTTTTGTGTTAGGCGGTTTCTAACCATTCATAGATTTTGTTGAGTTGTTGTAAATCGACTAGTCCATATTGCCATAGCACTACGGGCATTAGTCCTAAGTTTTGATCCACAGTTTTTTGAGCCATAGCGATAGAGTCTTGAGATAAGTTTATTTCATCTTGCAAAAATTTGATAAAGCGAGTGTAAGTAATAGTAGGCATAATTTTTATTTCTTAAAAATATAAAAAGATTAAAAAAGCTGGACTAAAAATAACAGAAATGGTTAAAAACAAAAACTCATTATCTGATTTTTCTTGGAAGAATTTTATGTTCTGAAAAATTGCTGAATTTATTATCACTCTCACGAAAAATTAAGCCATTTTGCTTAGATAGCTACCAATATGTCATTGATTATTAATCATTAATAGATGATATTGATATAAAAACATTCTCGATATTTTGCCAATTAAAATAGTCTGATAAAAAAATTTCCAGTTAAGCTGAAAAAGTTTTTGCAATTTAATGAATGAATCTGTTTATAGCCATCATTCTAAGATATTAAGGTACACGGACTCTTTGTTGATAGAGGGCTTCAACTCTTCTGCTCGTACCTGATAAATTGGAAAAATGCTATATGAACTAAATTAAAACTTTTCCCTTCAGATTATTTATCTTCCTTCTAAATAAACTCCCATCAAAGAGCTTAGTTTAAAAGTTTGAGTATGAGATTAACATTTGAGTTAATGATTATACACCATTAAAAAAAAATTTGCACTACTTTTTCAAAGAGTTTTCTGACGGCAAAAATTCCACAGAGATGCGATCGCCTTTTTTGATATTTAATTCTTTTGCTCTCCCTCCAGCTAACTCTATTACTTGATCAATTTCGACCTCAGAGCTATATAAAGGACAAGGCTCTTTCGTACAAGGGGGGACATTGTGAGCTATATTTTGTACAACTCCATCTCGAACAAATAGCATATCCAAAGAAATAAAAACATTTTTCATCCAAAAATTCACAATCGTAGGTGGCTGAAAAAGAAAAAGCATCCCTCTATCAGGAGGTAAATCGGTACGAAACATTAAGCCTAACTGTTGTTGTTCAGGAGTTTCTGCCACTTCCAATTCTATTTGTTGATTATCGATGGATAAAATGGCATTAATGGGAAGATTTTGGGGCGAGGAAACATCTGCTATGGAAAGAGTAGATATATTTTCCTCATTTTGTGCTTGAGATAAAGAATTTTCTCCTGTATCACAACTAGAAACGAAAAAACAAAGAGAAATAACTAAAGGATAAGATAAGATTTTGGGAAAATTAACCATGCTATACAAATAAAAAAGAGCGGTGAAAAGAGATAATAACCGAAAAAAGACTATTTTGATCAGTTATTTTTTTTGTAGTGTAAAATTAAGTTTACGGTGTATTTTCTTGAGTTAAAGATAATTACTGATTTTCTTAACAAAGGCATTTGATTATTTATTATTTATTATGAGTAACAAAGATAATTTCGGTAGTGGATTTATTATCGGTACAATTGTCGGAGGATTAGTAGGCGGTGTTGTGGGTAGTTTGGTAGCAAGTAAAAGTCAACAAAGCAAAGATTCTGATAATTCAAACCAGAAAAAGACTTCTTATTCTAGCCTCGAAGATGAATTTGCCATGGAGAATGCAAGATTAAGTTTAGAAGAAAAAATCAATCAACTCAATCACGCTATTGACGAAGTTAAATTTGGTTTAATGTCAAAGCAAGAAAAAGAGAAGGAAGAAAATTAAGTATTCAATGCAGTTAAAAGAGAAAGGGGCAAAGGTAAATAGTGAATAGTGAATAGTGAATAGTTGATAATTACTCGTTACTCGTTACTCATTACTCATTACTCCCTAAACCTGACACCTGCAACCTGATACCTGACACCTCTTTCCTAATACCCCAAACCATAAAAACCCTTAACGTTTAAATAATAAAGGCTTCACTAAGTTGGGTAGAGTGATAACTCATTTGTATCCAGAAAAACTCTCCCTTATTACCCCAGAATTTATATTGTAAGATGCGATCGCCTTCTCGGGAAGTTAATTGTTTAAACACTTTAGTTTCCTCATCCATAATTTGTACTTTCAAATTAGCTGGTAATAAATGATTATTAGTAGGATAAAGACGGAAAAAGATACTATTTTGACTATCAGATTTCGGCAATACTCCTATCACTAAAGCCAAAGATAAATCCCCCATTTCCAAACCTAAATTTAAACGTTTTCCACACCATAAACCTGCATTAGGATTATTCGGTTCTAAACGCCAAATTCCCTCGGCGGCGTGCCATCTTGTTTCATCATCATGGGAGCGACTCATAATATAATTTAGAGCTTGTAAAACTTGATTTTTATGCACACTATTAGTCGGTAAAACACTTAATCTTTGTGCCGCAACCTTCAACTGCTTCTCATCATTTATTTGATAAATATATTCTAAATTAACATTCCCAGAACGCATTACAATTCCGTTACTACTAACAGAAGGAGAAGAGGAAATAAAATTTAAGCTATCCATCAAGTCAGTCAAATTTTGCCATCCTTGACTATAAGCCTGATAAAAATTATTCTCTAACCAAGAACCTAGACTAATTGGTTGATATTTCTTATAAAGAGATAAACGACAAGATTTATCTGCAAATAAAGCCGCCCATTGAACAAAATTCAAATGATGACGAACTCTTGAAGCCTCAATATTATTTAATTGTTCCATAAATTGTCTTTTTTCCACACTAGAAAATTGTGGTAAAGCCTGATATTCAACATGATTAAATAATTGATATTTTTCGAAAAGAAATATTAGGTTAAGATCATCATCTAAAAAATGTTCAGGTAAAATATAGTAAGCAAAATAACGATTATAATAGCTATATTTTTTTATGTATTCATAGGTTGTAAAACCATAAAATCTTAACCAACCTGTCTCTAAATTAACTTGTACTGGTAAAAAATAATCTCCTCTAAGTTGAGGAATATCTAACCATTCTTGAGGGATATTAAATTCACTCAAATCTTCACATTCTTCAGGTATTACAACTAGACGACGTGAAAGATTATTAATAATAAGCGGTGTTCCATTAACAAATTGCCAAATACTAAATAAATCTTTTTCTTCAAACTCAAAATTAACTTGACGGATCAAATCACCGTAGGTCATGTTTAACCATTTAATCAGACAATTACTAGCAAGAAAATTGATTAAAGCCTGATGTTGCTGTGCTAAAGATGCAAAATTTTTGGCTTTTTCCATGGCTATATCATATTCTTTGTCAGAAAATTTTAGCCACAAATCTTCAGAGTTAAAAGCAGTAAATAGATCTAAAGACATGATATTTATTGAATTTATATTGGTAAAAATCATTGCAAAAGTAAAAAAACTATTAAATAAAATTAGGATAATTATTAATAAACCAATCCTCTACTAAATGGACAAAACAAAGATTAATGTGATTAGTTTCTGGGAAAAACAATTGGTAATCTTCTATTAATTTTGTTTTCAAATTTTTCGCTAAAGGGTTTAAATCATGGTTCAATGTATCACTATCAGTAAAATTTTTTTCTTGAAAATTGTTCATAATTGTTGACTTTTCATTATCAGACAATAATTGATAAATTTCTGTAATTTTTTGAGATAAAACCTCTTTACAATATTCTTGTAACCATTGATCTAAAGGATTTTTTAACTCTTTAAATTTTTGCTTAGTTATAGTAATTTGAGAATCAGCTAAAATTTCTCTGACCAATTTTTCCAATAATTCTTGTCGGGTAGAATTAATTTGACGGGTAACTTGATATTGTTCTCTGACAAACTCACCATAATTAACCCCCATAATTTCAGCTATCTCTGTTTGAGTTAACTGTAAACCTTTCCATAATTCAAATAAAATTTTCTGGGTTAAATCTAATTCATAAAAGGCATTAGTCAATATGGTATCCACCTGATTATATTCTTCTTTTTGAAGTTCCTTTTCTTCTCGAACATTTACATTAACTTGATCAACTAAATTTTCTGTGTATTCTCCACTATTTAAAATTTTAGGACTACAATATTGACGAGCAAATTCGATACAATTACTAATAATTAAATTACATTCTTCTTGATTAATATTAGGTAAATTAGCTCCTTTATTTTTAACAATAAAATTGTACTCTTGAGTTATTTTTAAAAAATGATTAGCAGAAGGAGGTGGTAGTTTTTGATTCTTTTTAATAGTTTTAGATGAATAAACTACATTAAAACATTCCCACACCAATAGGTATTTTTCTAAATCACTATCTTTTAAACCTCCTATTATCTGTAAACATTTTTTCCGAGTCCCAGATTTTAATTGTCTTAACAACCCCCAATCAGAAGCTCTTTCCCATCCCATATATTGATATGCCCGATCTATTAATTGGGATTCTATTTTGCTTCGAGCATAGGTAGTTAATTTATACCGAAGACTTTGATTGTATTTAGCTAATAATTTTGTGGGAGATGCCAAAAGCAAATTAGCCCATTGGAAGTAATCCTGCCAAGTAAATATATTCCAACAATTTTTAAATCGTTGATAAACTTTTTTTGTGGCAAAGAAACAAGATTCTTGCAAATAAGCGATTAAATGCTTTTTCTTTAAATTATCTTGGTTATCTCGCAACCACTCCAAAAATTCTTGGGCAATAAGGTCATCTTCTTCAGCTAAAATTTCTTGCTGATCCAATAATTGCCTCATATTTTGCTCTAATTCAGGAGTAATTTTCCAGTAGGTAATCAGAGAAGATGATTCTTCTTTCAAACAGAGAAAGGAAGAAAACTGCATAACAAGATTAGTGCGTTTTTGCATTTTCATAAAAGTAGATTTCCAATGGTTTTTCACCATGAGGGTTTCCTTATCTACTTATCAGTGTCTTTTTTCCGATTTATGCAATTTCAGCAAAAATTTTTTCACTAATTTGATTCTTTTGAGATTTTTTTTGAAACCTGCAACCTGAAACCTGAAACCTAAAACCTACCCTCATTGCAGTTTCATTGTCTCCCTGTCAGCTTTTGCCCTTTTCTCAATCACTTTCTATAAAAATTTATCCTGAATTGAGGTTATTTTTATGATACGGGTGAAAAGTCCTTAATTTCAGCATAGCGAGAATGAGTACTTCACGGATAAATAAGAGGATACTTTTCGGGAGACAGATAAACCCCATCACAATCAGATTTATAACGATATTCTCTTAAGGTAAATTCGCTATTTTGCCACTGATAAACTACAAAGCTACCACAGTCTCCTAAACCCCTAGATTTTGTCTCTAAAGATAGAGTTTGACTAATTGGATCAAATTCTGGAGAGCCATTGAGAGTAAAAGTGTTAGTTAACTGTAAATTCTGGGGATTATCTCTGAAAGTAGCAAAACTAATTTTTTCTATAGCTGAATTAACACGATTGTATAACAGATATTGATAGTTACCTTGATACGCCCCTAAAAAACATAAAATCTCTACTAAATACTGATTTTCCTTTAGAGGATAAATTTCTGTAGAATCAATAGATAAGGCTTGGTCTCTTTCTTGATTACACAGTTTTATGTCTTTCTGATTTTCATAAATTTTGCTAATAATTACCTGCTTTTCTTCTGGAGTGATAATAATTGCTTCTAGCTCAGAATTTTCTCTAGTTTCTTTTTGGCAACTGAACAATAACAAAATTAAGACATATGAGCAAAAACGATTCAAAAGCGATTGAAAGTATAACAAGTTAGGAAAATTAAAGATAGGTTTGTCTGTTTTATTTATGGCAATATTAACCTATCATAAAATATCAAACCTAAATATAGAGGAATAAACAATTGAGTCGTAGTTATCTTTTTACGTCCGAGTCCGTTACAGAGGGGCATCCGGACAAAATCTGTGACCAAATTTCCGACACTATCTTAGATGCTTTATTAGCTCAAGATACATCTAGTCGAGTTGCGGCTGAAGTAGTTGTTAATACTGGTTTAGTTTTAATTACTGGGGAAATTACCTCCCAAGCCAATGTTAACTACGTGGACTTAGCTCGTAAAAAAATTGCTGAAATTGGCTATACCGATGCTAGTAACGGTTTTTCTGCCAACAGTTGTGCCGTTTTAGTGGCTTTAGATGAACAATCTGCCGATATTGCCCAAGGAGTCAATCAGGCACAGGAAAAACGGGAATCTCTCAGTGAAGATGAATTAGACAGTATTGGTGCTGGAGATCAGGGTATTATGTTTGGTTATGCTTGTAACGAAACTCCTGAATTGATGCCCATGCCTATTAGTTTAGCTCATCGCTTATCAAGACGTTTAGCAACGGTAAGAAAATCTGGAGAATTACCTTATTTGGGTCCTGACGGTAAAACTCAAGTTACCATTGCCTATGAAAATGATCAACCTGTGGGTATTGACACCATTCTCATTTCTACTCAACACAGTGAAACTATCGGTAATATTACCGACAATGATAAAATTCAGGCTACTTTAAAAGAAGCTATCCAAGAAGTGGTAATTAATCCTGTATTTTCGGATTTAAACCTAAAGCCTTCTGATAAAACTCGTTTCTTACTTAATCCTACTGGAAAATTCGTGATTGGTGGTCCTCAAGGGGATTCTGGTTTAACGGGTCGTAAGATTATTATTGATACCTATGGTGGTTATTCTCGCCATGGAGGTGGTGCTTTTTCTGGAAAAGATCCTACAAAAGTCGATCGCAGTGCCTCTTATGCCGCCCGTTATGTAGCAAAAAATATTGTTGCGGCTGGTTTAGCTAGTAAATGTGAAGTACAACTTAGCTATGCCATTGGAGTTGCTCAACCTGTTAGTATTTTAATTGAGACTTTTGGCACTTCTACTGTTTCTGAAGATAAATTATTACCTTTAGTTAAAGCTAACTTTGATTTACGCCCCGCAGGTATTATTCAAATGTTTGATTTAAGAAACTTACCTGCCCAAAGAAATGGTCGTTTTTACCAAGATGTTGCCGCTTATGGGCATTTTGGCAGAATTGATTTAGATTTACCATGGGAACGTACAGATAAGGCGGCTATTCTTAGAGATAGTATCAGTCAAAATCTTGCATTCACCAACGGATAATTATTGAGTCATAGGTAAAAAAAGGTGTTAGGGTGAAAGGGGGCTTAGGGAGTTCGGAGTTAGTTAGGGGCGAATGGCCATTCGCCCGTACAGAAGTTATCAACATCAACTATTCACCTTTGCCCTTTGCCCTTTACCCTTGCACTTTGCTTATATGCTTTTGACAGACGAATTATTGCTTCACTATAGACGTTGTTCCCGTCGCGCTTTTCTTGATATTTATGGTGAAGAAGGTCAAAAGTCACCAGAGAAGGATTTTCTCTTTAAGTTAAAAGCAGAAAAAGAATTTCATCATCAACAAATTATTTCTCATTATGGTTTAAACCCTCATCAACCTCGAAATATGTTGAAGACACAAGAGGAAGAGGTAGATAAGGAAAAACTAATTGTATTAACAAAACAATTAATGAGTCAAGGGGTAGAAAGTATTTATAAAGGAGTTGTGGCTTGGAATCTTATCGATGGTGAGGCAGGAAAAATAACCCTAACCGCTACCCCCACAGTTTTAATTAAGCAAAATATTCCCTCTGAATTAGGAAACTGGAGTTATTATCCATTAAATATTCATTTAGGAAAAAATGTTAAACCTGAATATAAATTATTAATGGCTTTTACCATTGATATTCTTAATCAAATTCAGGGAATTAATCTTACTAGAGGAGAAATGGCTTTGCGGGATAATCGTAAGCCTCATAAAATCAACCTCAAAGTATGGTTTTCTCGTACTCAGGAATTAATTAATGAGTGTTTTCAGATGTTGGTAGGAGAAAATATACCTGATGTATATATATCTCGTCAGAAGTGCAGTTTTTGTCCTTGGTATGAAGGTTGTTATCAAAAAGCAAAATCAGATCAACATTTGTCTCTTATTCCTGGTATGACACCAAAAAGAATTGAATATTTAAAACAAATAGGGGTTAACAATATGACTACCCTTTCTCAAACTTCTATAGCCGATTTAACTTTTGTTTTCACCAAAGGTATTGCTGATAGGCTCTTACAACAGTCTATTTCTCTTATTTCTCATCAAGCAATTTTTAAACAACCGAATTTACTCCCAATACCTAATAGTGACATCGAGTTATATTTTGATATTGAAGCAGATGGTAATTTGCAAGGTAGTACACAAGGTAATAATTTGAGTAATAGTATGTGGTGCGATCGCACCTTAGATTATCTGTTAGGAATTTTATTAATTGACAAAAAAAATAACCAACAAAAATACTATAGCTTTTTAGCAAAAACCCCAGAAGAAGAAAAAATTATTTGGCATCAATTCTTAGAATTTATCAATCAATATCCCAATGCCCCGATTTTCCATTACTCAGAATATGAAGTTGAAACCATTAAAAGACTAGCCCATTTATATCAAACATCTTCTATTCAATTAAAAACATTATTATCTCGATTATTTGATTTACATAAAATACTCATTAATTCTTTTTATTTACCAGTAGAAAATTATTCTTTGAAAACCGTTGCTAATTGGTTGGGTTTTAGATGGCGTGACCCAAAAATAGGAAAATTATCTTCTAATGGTGGTAATGTAGGGGGGGATCAATGTGTGTTTTGGTATGATCAATGGTTAAAAACGGGCGATTCTACCTGGTTAGAGTACATTGTTATTTATAATGAAGATGACTGTCAAGGCACTTATGAACTAAAAAAATGGATGGAAAAATATAATAATTTTGAAGAAAAAAAACTACAGCAAAATATTAATAACTGTGAAGTTTTATCAAATTCTAATTCAAAGTATCCTATTTAACTATCATCGCCACGCAAAAATGTTAAGTTATAGTCACAGCAGGAAATAAACGCAAATTTTTACTCAAATCATAACCATAAATTTAATTTTTGTTGCCTTTGTGTTGCTTCTGTTTTTCTTATCAAGACTCGAGGTGATTGCCATGCTAATACCCATCTTCATGACACTTTTATTTATTACCACCATCGCTAGTATATTTATTTATCAACGCACGAATCAAGACATTCATCTTATTTTAGGCATTTTCACCGCTTCAGTATTTATTATTTGGGGACTTGCGATCGCACATTGGTCAATACATATGTTGGCATTATTAGCATTGTTATGTATTCGTATCCCTGTATTTACACCAAAAGCAGTAAAAATATATAACAAGTAATAATTATTTTAATTATTTAAACGATGAGTCTGTATAAAACGCATTAAAACTAAGGAATGAGTAGAGATTACATTTAGAGATTACATTTAGGGACAATACAATGTGTCACGGGTTTTTCTGCCAGTGGTGGGATTAACTCCTTTTGCCTTCTCACATAGCATCTCTTCTACATCAGGACGTAAAATAACATCAGTAAAATCAGCCCCTTCAATATTAGCCCCCTCAAATTTTGTGTTCGTGGCAAATGCACCTTCAAGCACTGCATTGCGAAGATTCGCACGGGTAAGCCTCGCTGAATCGAGAATAGAATTAGTCAAATTAGCCCCTTCTAAATTAATAGAATCCATATTCGCCCCGAAAAAGCTAACTCCTTGTAAATCAGACTGACTAAGATTGGCACTGCGTAAATTTGTTTTATTGAAAGTGGCATCTGTCAAATTTTGTCCAGAAAAGTCCACTTCTGCTAAATCCCGTTTTGTATAGTCTAAAGCCTCAGCAGACGGGCTAACGGAAAAAAAAGCAATTATCAAAGCTAAAACCAAACTAATTACCTGAGAAAAAACCATTACCTTATGATATAACTTACAATTCGTTTTGAATTTATCTAATCCCTATCATATCAAGAAAGTGTGAGCAATCCCGCTAAAAAAAATCCTTGCAACTAATTCAAGTCTTGTATAGATTCTATTTTAGAACACACGGATAGAAAAATAGTTGACTAAAAAACTTAACGTTGGTGAATTAAGCTATGATTTTGATTTTTAGTTTAGATAGAGAATAGGGAATGATAATAATATTTACAGCGTTAGACATTTTGGGCAACTTATATATACTTCATCTAACGATTAAGTCACCTCAAGAATATGAAGGCACTAATATGCAATATTCAAAGAAAAAGCCTTTGACGAGGATTGAACTCGTGACCTCACCCTTACCAAGGGTGTGCTCTACCACTGAGCTACAAAGGCAAATGGGCCGAGCTGGATTTGAACCAGCGTAGGCATAGCCAGCGGATTTACAGTCCGCCCCCATTAACCACTCGGGCATCGACCCTTTTGTTTTCACATTTACTAATTATAACTAAACATCAAAAAAAATGCCAACAAATTTGAAAAATAAATTAGTGAGACTATAAACAAGGTAAACCTGAGTTCTGGATAAATTTTCTTGGTTATGCTAAGAAAGAGGGCAAGGAGCAAAGATAATCAAAAATTAGTAATTAAAGCCTGAAACCTACTACCCGATACCTACCCTTATTCGATATTTTTAAATTGAACTGAGGTCAAAATCCATTCTAAAAGCGATAATTAAAGGGAATAGTATTATAATCAGGAATTTTTTGCATAACATTTATTCAATTCCTAATCTAATATTTTATTAGCTATTCCCTAGTTTTTTTAACGTAGTGCGATATTTTTTCTTTGATTATCCATAGTACTATCAATGTTAGCACTAGCTTGAGTCAAAGATGCTTCTAAAACTCTACTGCTAGTTACAGATTGATTAGCAACGTTAACTACAGGATTAGATAATATTCCGATGAGGGATGTGGCAATGGTTAAGACGATTAAACTAATTTGAATGGGACGCATTCCACTCATATTCCAACGCACGGATGGATAGTTTTTCACGACTTCTGACATTTCATGGGGTTCTTTAACAACCATCATTTTGACTACTCTAATGTAGTAGTAAATGGAGATAACACTGGTAACGAGGGCTACTAACACGAGGCTATAAAGTCCTGCTTGCCAACCCGCCCAAAAAATGTATATTTTACCGAAAAACCCTGCTAAGGGAGGAATTCCGCCTAAGGATAGTAAGCAAAGACTTAATCCTAAAGTTAGTAAGGGGTCTTTTTGATATAGTCCTGCATAATCACTAATTTTATCAGTTCCTGTTCTTAAAGAGAAAAGAATGACACAGGCAAAAGCACCGAGGTTCATGAATAGATAAATAAACAAGTAAAAGATTATGCTTGAGTAACCGGCTGTCGTACTAGCAACTAAACCAATCATGACAAATCCTGCTTGTCCGATGGAAGAGTAAGCTAACATACGTTTCATGCTTGTTTGGGCTAATGCCACTACGTTGCCTAACACCATACTTAAAATGGCTAAAGCCGTGAAAATGAAATGCCATTGTTGAGTTACTGGTTCAAATACTGTGACTAATAAGCGAATTGCGATCGCAAATCCTGCCGCTTTTGAACCCACAGATAAGAATGCAACTACTGGGGTGGGAGAACCTTCATAAACATCAGGAGTCCACTGGTGGAAAGGCACGGCGGAAATTTTAAACGCAATCCCCGCAATCATGAACACTAAGGCAATGGCTAAACCGAGAGATTCTAAGCCTTCTCCTGCTTGTAATACTGCACCGATTTCGTTAATGTTGGTCAATCCTCCAGACAAACCATATAGTAAGGAAGAACCATAAAGGAAAATGGCAGAACTTGCCGCACCAATTAGCAAATATTTCAAAGCGGCTTCATTAGAACGGGGATCTCGTTTCATGTATCCTGTCATTAAGTAGGAAGAAATACTAAGCATTTCTAAGGATACGAACACCATTACTAATTCAGAAGCTCCACATAAAAGCATTCCCCCTAAAGTAGCGGTAAGCATAATACCGATAAATTCAGCGAGAGATGTTCCTGTATTTTCAATATAGGCAATAGACATTAAAATAGTTATCGCCGTTGAAAGAGCTACAATTGCACGAAAAACAATACTCAAATTGTCGGCGGTGAAAGCACCTAAAAAAGAGGTTATTTCTGTGTTATTCCAACCGTAAAATAAGGCAACAACCGCACTAAATAAACCAATTACGGATAAGTATGCTAAGGCGTTAGCTGATTTACGTCCAAAAATTAAATCACCAATTAAGACTAATAATAAGGTTACAGTGACAATTCCTTCTGGCAGAATCGTGACTGCATTTAGTTGACTAGCTATTTGACTGGAAAAATCCATAGTTATTCTTGTTTAAAACTATCATTAGTAAATATTACCTGAAAATTAGAAACATTAATAACTAGAGGTTATTGAAAAACAATTTTTGTCGGTATCGCTAATTGTTTTCACGCATTTTTGCTCCTTGACTACTTGTGTAATAGTCTTTTTCACAAAATACTGTAAATTGTTTCTTTCTCATGATGACATAAAAAATCCCTCCAAGGAAAACAGGGAAAAATATTACACTGTCCTACTTGAGAGGTAATAGTTTTTATAAACAAAACTAATGATTTATTGTGATTTTTGTTCAATTTGTTTGTAACTTTTGATAATTTAAACAAAAGTTTTATAAAAAAACACCTTTGCCTAAAGAATAAAAACCTATAGACACTTTATTCATCAGGAAGTAAGCCACCGCCATCAGTGAAAGCATCAATGACAGAACCAAAGGTAATTACACCACCGCCAATAAGGTCTCCGTTACTAGCAATTAAAGCTAAACCATCAATTTCATTCTCTTGGGCAATATCTAAATCGCGATCGCCTCTGTCACCAGAAGATTCTATAAAGTTAATATCAATAGCATTAATTTCATCAATAGTAATAGGGCTACTAGAACCTAAAGCGGTAGCAGAACCGTTAAAAAATCCATCAACAGGATCAACTTCAAAAAAGGCAGAAGCCGCCGCATCTGTTTTACCAATACCGACAGCCGCCGCAACACCATTAACATTTTGGTTGCTATCTACTGTAAATGAAACAGCCGCCGCTAAACCGCCCTGACCTGCTTGTGCAGAATTCTGACTCATCAAAATAGGTAAACTTAATGCGGTCACTCCCGCAATAGCTACTGAGCTATACTTAAGTAAATTTTTTATCATTTTTTAGTGAAATTTTTGTAGATTATTCTAATCAAAATTATATAAGAAGATTACAAATGTTATGTAAAGTTTATGTAAAGTTTATGTAAAGTTTATGTAAAGTTTAAGGGTTACTTTTCGTATTAGGTTCACTCATCCTCCAAAACGAATTACTACCTGAAAAATATTATCTTTTTGAATTAAATCATCTCCTTGAGGAGTAGTACCAAAATCATAACGATATTGACTCCAATTAAAACTTAAGAATGGACTATTAGAGTTTTGTCCAAGGCGAAAATTAATTCCAGCACTAGCTTTGATACTCGATGAGTTTTCATCAATGGGAGCGAAATAGCCTGATAAGTTGACAAATGGACTAATATTAAAAATAGTTCCCAGAAAAAGTTGATTTTTCAAAGAATTAGGCAAAACACCACCAAAATTATTACCAATTTTAATAGAGAACCAATCCCAATTATATTGACCTTCTAAGATCAAAAAACTAGCTAAAGAAGGAAATATAGCCTCTGCAAAATTGCTCGCTTGAACTGGTCTGTCTATTGCATAATTAAACCGACCTACTAAAGTAAAATGCTGATTATCACTTAAGGGAAAATTCTTAGTTAGACTCCCCCATGTTTGACTGTAATATTCTCGATTAGGATTAATATAACCGATCGCACCTATATTCAAATCAAGATCATTAGAGAGATTTTGATTATAGTCAGCACCCAAGTAAGATCTAACATCATCACTAAAAATTGTACCCAGGTAATAGCGGAAAACCTTATCAGTATAAGTTAAATTTCCCGTAAAACTAATATGGGGAGCATAAATAGTGTCCTCATCAATAATAGTTTGATTAATCGCATTTACCTCTGTGGCAAAAAAACGGGCATAGGCTTGAACATAAAATCGACTTAAATCATCAGGGTTAATAATTTGGTTGCTAAAACTAACAATAGAATTGATATTACTAAAATCAGCTACACCCCCTTCTCCTCCAGCACTTTCAATTATTCTTTCTGAACCAAGAATTTCTAGGTAAGAACGATTATGGAGAGAAATTCGCACATCGGGAGAAAAACCAAACCAAATACTGTTATACATGGCAGAAGGTAACTGACTCAATTCTTCCACCTCTGATTTAGGGGTATCCGCTTCTCCTACTCCAATTTGATAGACGACAAAACTAGCAGGAGGTAAACGAGCATTATTACTGGCTAAAAATAGATTACGATTAGCACGAGGATCAACTGGTTTATCACTACCTTCTAATTTGGGGTCTATAGTTGGTAAAAGAAAACTCGCTCCCGATGATAGAGTATAAAGCCAAGGCTCTTCTCCTTCAGGAATAACAGGGATACCCCGAACGGTACGTCCTAAAACAGCTTTTTCATGATTAACTTTAATAATTTGTTCAATAGTAGAAAAAGAACCTGCAGGTAATACATCAATTTCTTCTTGCCGACGAATAGTTGTTTGACGACTGATAGAATTACCAAACACAGCTCCTGCATTAGGAATATATAAATCTATGCCGATTTCTTGTCCCTCTATACCTCTTTGGAAGCCGGGTTGACGAATAAAGTTTAAATTTTCTTGAGAAACTACTGTTCCAACTCGACTTGTTTGAGATATGTTTCTGGGCAACAGAGTTTCTGGATTGATATTATCTTCTTTGTCAATAACGACACCGGGGGTGAGAGTGCATTGATCTGTGGTATTTGAACCAAGATAAAATAAGTCACAATCCCCCGTCAAACTTAACTGTAGTTGAAAGCCCAATAAGGTTTGAGGTATTTTTGTTGTCGTGGTAATAGTTTTTTTACTTCTAATGGTTCTAACTTGAAGATAAGAGCCAGTGTGTTTACGCACAAAAATATTGTCATTACTCAAACTTTCTTCTACTTGAGAAGATAAAGTAAAAATGCTGTTAAAAGAAGGTTGATAATTTATGTTATCTCCGAAGGTACTACCGCCAAGAATTTGCCACTCTGTCAGATGACTTACTGCAACACCATTAAGAGAAAAAGAAGTAGTTTCTTGACTTACTTTATCCTTTGGTACAATCCTCGGAGGAATACGATAGTTTGGGTCAATGTATAATTGTTTTTGTCTAGTATCTGCGGAGTTCTGAAGATCTTGTTTTTCTTTTTGAGAAGATATTTCCGTTGTTGTTTGGCAATTTCCTTTCTCAGTGAAGGCAAAAACCACAGAAAATAGTATCAAGATATAAGTGGAAGATAATAATAATTTATAAATGGAGAATTTTTTTGTCATTCTCAGGGAAATAATTTAGTTTTTTTATACTCTCATTCATATTACTAGACTATTTGGAGAATAGTAAATGATTAATTTTTATGAGAAATTATAAATCACGCTCTTAAATTGACCAAACATGATTAGTCGTTTGTTTAGCTACCCAAAAGAAAAGAAGTGAATTAAGATAATGTGATTATGTGAAGTTTTTATAAAGAAGCATCTGAGGTAATATTAATGGGTTTATTTGAATTATTTTCTGAGTCCCAAGATATGGGTATTGATTTAGGTACAGCTAATACTTTAATTTATATGCCCGGGAAGGATATTGTGTTGGATGAACCATCCGTAATTGCTATTGATGAACAAACAAAAGAGGCGATCGCAGTAGGGAAAGAAGCTCAAAGAATGTTAGGACGCACTCCTAAAAATGTTCGCACCATTCGTCCCCTTAAAGATGGTGTCATTACTGATGTGAAAGAAACAGAAATGATGTTAAAGGAGTTCATCAAAAAAGTTAGAGGTAATAGTAACTTAACTCGTTCCCGTATTATCATCGGTGTTCCTAGTGGTATCACCAGTGTTGAGAGAAGAGCTATAGAGGAAGCAATGGAAACCTCCGGTGCGATCGATAATATAGAATTTATTGATGAACCCGTGGCGGCGGCAATTGGGGCTGGTTTACCCGTCGATGAGCCTGTAGGGAGTATGATCGTCGATATTGGTGGCGGTACAACAGATGTTGCGGTGTTAAGTTTACAAGGAATTGTTTTAAGTGACTCAGTCAGGATTGCGGGAGATGAAATAACCGAATCAATTAAGCGTCATTTGAAAAGAAATTACAATGTTATTGTGGGAGAACGCAGTGCAGAACAGCTAAAAACAGAAATAGGTTCAGCTTATCCGATGGATGATGAACCCCAAGGGATGGAAATTAGAGGTTTAAATGTAGTCTCAGGACTCCCTAAAACTGTCAATATAACCACCGTAGAAATCAGAGAATGTATTGCAGATACAGTTGGTTTAATTGTTGATGCTATTAAGAAAACTTTGGAACAAACACCCCCCGAATTGGCAGGGGATATTATTGACAGAGGCATTATGTTAGCAGGAGGGGGGGCATTACTTCGAGGTTTAGATAGTTTAATCGCAAATGAAACTGGCATTATTACTCATGTTGCTCCAAATCCTTTAAGATGTGTTGTTTACGGCACTGGTAAAGTTTTAGAAGAATATGAGCGTTTAAACAGAAGTAGCAGAAAAAAATAAGAGTGTTATCAATTCAAACTATGATTTTTGATCAAGTTGAGAAAAGGTAAGGAGCAAAGTTAAAGGGGCAATGAGCAAAGGTGAATAGTTAATAATTAACCTGAGTTCGGGATAAATTTTCATCTATGAATGATGGAGAAAAAAAGGCAAGAGGCAAGAGGCAAACCCCCCTTATATCCCCCCTCGAGAGGGGGGAGGGCAAAGGAAAAATTAAGAATTAGGAATTAGGAATTAAAAACCCCGAACACCTGTAGGGGCGAATAGCCATTCGCCCCTACTTCCCCCTCTCCCCTCATCTCCGTAAGGGTTGAATATATTTAACCCCTACCACCTGCAACCTGCAACCTGAAACCTGACACCTACCCTTATCCAATATTCTTAAACCGAACTGAGGTTAATTAATAACTCCGAGCCTCGAACTCATTTCCCTCTCATCCCCTCATCTCCTAAACACCCTGACACCTACCCCAATTAAATATTTTTGCCACTAAATTAAAGTTAATCAATCACAGTATCTTTAGAAGAAAAAATGCCGAAAACAGAAGTATAACCATGTAAAAAAGTATTACCTGCCACAGGGCCTATTTCTCCGTTACAAAAGAAACCCGCAATAGGAATATCTGTTACATAGTCAAGAAATAATTGAGAATCAAAATTTGGTTTGCCATATAATCCTTCTCCTCTACCTAAGCAAGAAAACATTAATGCACCAATGGTTTGATCTAAAGATTGTTTATTATTATAGTAAGTAGCCAGTAGAGTTTCTAAATCATCAGCAGAGGCTTTGGCATCTCTCAAATGAAATTTGATTCTTTGTCCTGTTCTAATTTTATCTCCAACTGCGATCGCACCATATTTGGGATCAACTCCAACCAAATTACGAATTAAAAAATCCCCAGCCCCCAACTCCAACTTAAACTCATCCCTTGCAATGCCCATAAATAAAGCATACTGAGCTAATTCTTGATCCTCTCCACTTAAACTATTAATTAATTCTCGCAGTAAATTTAACGGACTATCTATTTTTCCTTCTCTATCACTCATCTCTAAAATAACATTCCTTTGTCCCTTTGTTACCTGATAAGTTTCACCAATAGGACGACAACCTTGAGCAACAATAGATTCCACTTGAATATTCCCCGTCAATGCAATACCTACTGTGCCTTCTGTACGGAATAACTGATCAGAATTAGAGCCATCATAGTAGAATAAACCACTTCCAACCCCCATAGTACTGGTACTAGCTAAACCACCAATTTTTACCGCTCCGGGATAAGCAAAATCCAATCCTTCCAATAATTCATTAATTTTTGCTGAAAAAGGGTCAGATAAAAGAATAAAATTAGGCTCTTTTTGTATTTCTACTCCTATCATACTACACCAAGCCGAAGGAGGACTATCTAAATCTGGTAAATCATCAGGAATAATATGAAAAGGAGTAATTTCAACATCAGGCAAACTAGCAACAGTTAAACTTAAAGCAGGATTCCCTTCTATTTCTTGAGGTTGATAATCATTTTTCATGCCCACAATTCCCCCTCCCCCACAACCAATAACACAGGGCAAAGGTAATTTATCTAACAGTATCGGCATTAAACGGGGATAGTCACTAGCAAAAGCCGAGGAAATAAAAATTATACCTAAATCAGCATTACCATCAAGTTTACTCTTAATCTTATCTACTACCTCATCAATCGCCTTTTCTAAAGAAGGATTTATCGATAAAGCATTAATCCATTGCATTTTGTTTGCCATAATTCTTCTTTCCCCAACTAATACTTTTCCATTTATATTTACTATTAACAATTCATTATTCCGTATTCCTTATCAATTATCAAAACTCTCTAATTTTTATGAGTAATTATCTGCATTTATATTTACACGGTTTTGCATCTAGCCCCAATTCCACTAAAGCCCTTTATTTTCAGCAAAGGTATCAAGAAATCAATACTCCCCTCGCAATCATGGATTTTAATCAACCAGACTTTACTAATTTATCTCTTTCTCGGCAAATTAATCAGGTAACAAAAGTAATAACAGAGAAACAAGAATCTTGGGAAGGGCAAAAGATACATCCACAATTTATTTTAATTGGTTCCAGCTTTGGAGGTTTAACCGCCAGTTGGGTAGCCCACAACAACCCTGATAAAATTAAAGCCTTAATTCTTCTTGCACCAGCTTTTAACTTTGCCTTGCACTTAAAAAATTTACAAACACAAGAGGCTTTTATTCAATGGCAAAAAGACGGTTTCTTTTCTATCTACCATTATGGCTACAAGCAACAAATGTCTTTAAACTATAATTTTTGGACAGATTTACTATCCTATGACGAGTCGTTAATTAATCATTCTATCCCCACTCTGATTTTTCATGGTATCAACGATGAAACTATACCAATCCAATCTAGTCGAGATTATCTCAAAAAACATAATAACGCTACCTTAATCGAACTAAATAGCGATCACAGTTTGAATAATTGTCTGGATAACATTTGGCAAGAGTTACAATTATTTTGGAAAAGTCTTTAATTATTCTCAATAAACTTGATAATTACTATTAAATATATCTTGCTGTACTTGTACTATTTTTCATTTTCTATCCCGCTTATATTATCTTACTTGACGTTGAGCCATTGCTTCTTCAATCACTTTACAAGCGTATTCTGTACAACAGCCACAATGCTTAGTAACAGAGGTTTTTGCGGATAACTGATCTAATGAACAAATACCTCCTTCAACAGCTTTGTGAATATCTTTTTCTGTTACACCATTACAAATACAAACGTACATAAGAACTCCCAATAACTGATTTCTATTTTTATTTTAACTCTAGTTATTGCAAAATTTTATCATTATTATTTAAAAAAAACAACCCAGAAAAAAGTGAATAGTTAAGAATTAAGAATTAAAAACCTGAAGGGGTGACAATAATTCTAAAAATCTTATAGGTAGCATGTAGCAGGTGTTAGGTTTTGTATCCACTAATATTTATCATTATTTCTATTTACCCAATGGTTCAAATAATAGGCAAAACTATTGGATTATCAACATTTTGAGATAATATGTCTGGCTATTTATTTCGTAAATACAAAATACTGTTCATGTATTTGAAACCTGCAACCTGAAACCTGCAACCTGAAACCTGAAACCTAAAACCTAAAACCTACCCTCATTGCAGTTTCATTGTCTCTCCGTCAGATTAAAAACCCTAAACCCCGTTCACGACTGAAAAAAAGTGTAAGAGTTCAGCGAATTCTCCTAACTCCTAACTCGTCTTTCCTAACACCTTCACATCCTAACTTTCAACACCTGACTACCTCACCCAAGCATTACAAAAGGAAGTGCAGAATGTTGATTTTAATTGTATTGGGTAATCCATTAAAATTCGATGACAAATTATCAGTAAAATTACACAGACTATGCCCAAAATCGAAAAGGTTTGTTAACCTAGTGGTCAGGGATGATTAAGAAACAATCATAATTTACATATGTACCATAAAGAACATGAATGCTCTATGAGAGAAAAGTATCGTTTCTGGATGCTATTTTCTGTGAAATTCATTACAATATCTGAAGATTTTAATAATCGGACTTATTAAAAACTCCATGATGTTTATTTATTTTGATATAAAAGTTTTGGGAGAATAACAAGATAAAGAGATTCAGTTGTTAATGGAAAATAAGGAAAAGGAGATAAGGTTAGTCAGTAATGAGAACCCTCAACCCTTCCTACTTTCTGTTAGCCAGAATCAAACACTTTTATCTTTCGCTGATCTACAAGTATATCAGACTGTGGAATTTTCCAAAATAAAAAGAAAACAGTCGGCTAGACTTGCCTTGATTTATAAAGGTTAAGGTTATTAACTTCAGGTTGATTCCTGAATGTCTTTTCTCTAAGTAAAACATTCACTAACTATATTTTAGATGACACTAACAATTAATTTTTACTCTCTATTCGCTAATATCGGTGCAATGGTGAGGGTTTTGTTGGTGCTTATTTATGGTGAAGTTGTTTTGGAGGAAAGATAATTTGTTGTATTTATTTATTTTTTGATTATCTAATCTATCTTCTCAGTAAATTTTCAGAAGGAGTACGAGGAAAACGGCATGACCCAAGCACGAGAAATTTTAGCAACTATCTCACCCGTTAATGATTTAGAAGAAATGTTTGATTATAATTCTTCTGTTTCTGGCAGAGAAGGAGAATTAAGTGAGATGATTGTCGAGGCTGATTCCATTGGTGTGGCAGATGTTAGTAGTAAGAAATCCCGCAAGTTATCTGCTACTCCCCGTCGTCGAGGTCAATCGAAGAAAAAGCCCTTTACGGAAGATTCTATTCGTGTTTACCTGCAAGAAATAGGTCGTATCAGGTTATTACGAGCCGAGGAGGAAATTGAGTTAGCCCGACAAATTGCTGATTTATTGGATCTTGAGTATATACGTTCTACTTTGATTGAACATTTGGGGCGTGTGCCAACGGATGAAGAATGGGCGATCGCATCTGATATGCCGAATATGCGTCAATTTAATCGTCGCTTACATATTGGACGTAAGGCAAAGGATAAGATGGTACAATCCAATTTGCGTTTAGTGGTATCTATCGCTAAAAAGTACATGAATCGGGGTTTATCTTTTCAGGATTTGATTCAGGAAGGTTCACTCGGTTTAATTCGCGCCGCCGAAAAATTTGACCACGAAAAAGGTTATAAATTCTCCACTTACGCCACATGGTGGATACGACAAGCAATTACAAGAGCGATCGCAGATCAATCCCGAACTATTCGTCTTCCAGTGCATCTTTACGAAACAATTTCTCGCATCAAAAAAACCACAAAGATGTTATCTCAGAAAATGGGACGCAAACCCACAGAGGAAGAAATTGCCGAAGATATGGAAATGACCATTGAAAAGTTACGCTTCATTGCAAAATCGGCACAATTACCCATTTCTCTGGAAACTCCCATTGGTAAGGAAGAAGACTCCCGTTTAGGAGATTTTATCGAGGCAGATGGAGAAACCCCAGAAGATGAAGTATCTAAAAATTTATTGAGAGAAGATTTAGAAAATGTGTTAGACTCCCTTAGTCCTCGAGAAAGAGACGTTTTAAGACTACGCTACGGCTTAGATGATGGCAGAATGAAGACTTTAGAGGAGATAGGGCAAATCTTCAATGTTACCCGTGAAAGAATCAGACAAATTGAAGCTAAGGCTTTGCGTAAGTTACGTCATCCTAATCGGAATAGTATTTTAAAAGAATATATCCGATAGTTGCGGTTTTATAGAATAATATTTAGCCCTTACACTACATTTATAAACTGTAAGGGTTAAAGTATTTAACCTCAGTTCGGTTTAAGAATATCAGATAAGGGTTCGGAGTTCGGAGAGAATGCTCAAGCGCTCGTACACTCCTTTCAGTCGTGAACGGAGTTCAGAGTTTTTAATTCTTAATTTTTAATTTTTAATTCTTAATTATCAACTATTCACCCCAACACTATTCATCTTTGCCCTTTTTACTTTGCCTCTTGCCTTTTGTGCCACCACTCATCGATGAAAATTTACCCCAAACTCAAATTTCGTTATGTATAAAAGTTGAGCATTACAGCTACCAACCTTTTTGTCGCAAAACTTCTTTTTCAATTAGAGATTGAAAGCGGTTCAAACTTTCTACAAGATTTGCTTCCAACCAACGATCTATATTAACAGTTTTAAGTAAAGTACCAACCACTCCTCCGGGTAAATCAAAGGCAACGGTAAGACATAAACGACAGCCTTTATCCGTAGAAAAAAACTCGGCACAACCTCTGTTTTTTAGTCCAGAAACAGATTCCCAAGCGATCAACTTTTGAGGGACACGTTGAGTAATATGTGAAGTCCACTGAGTAAGCAAAGGAAATCCTAAACCAAATTTCCAGAGCGATAAATCATCAGAACCCTTTATAATCTCCACTTCCTTCACCAGAGGCATCAAACGAGGAACATTTTCAACTCTTTGCCAAAGATTATAAACTTCTTCTACCGAACAAGCTACATTGACCTCTACTATATGCTGGTGCATTTTTGTTTCATCCAAGTTTCAATTAATTAGAATGGAGGAAATACAGAATTTTTCGAAGAAAACAGTCTATTTTTGCTACTTTGCCAAGTGGAAATTATATTTAAAGCCTTTATCTGATAACGCTTTTAATTCTCAAAAGCAGACCCTAATTAAGATTTATATATCGATACCACTTGAGTTGGAGAAAAGAAATATTGAAAAATAAGGCGTTGAAAACTATAGTCAATAAAATTTTACTGTCAAAAAATAATTAATTTATAGAAAAAACCTATTTAAAATCAATTTAAATGCAGTTCGTTTCAATTATAAACACTTTTCTTGTTGCCTACCTACACCGATAATTTTATGCCGAACTGACGTGACATCACCTATTTACAATATGTCTATATTTATTTAAAAGTTTTCTAATACTAAAATTTATAGCTTTTCTATAGTAGTTATGATAAATTAATAGAAAATAAGAGCTTCAGATTATTATTACACAAGCAATAGATTAAAATTTTATCTTTTACTATTTAAGAATCCTGTGTTGCCTGTTACCTAACTTAACAAATAATTTACATGACTGGAAGTAATAGAGCCAAATTTATTTGTTTCAATACTCTTTATTAGATGATTTCAAACCCACTCAAAGCCTCTACATTTTGTCTGAAAGCAATTAAAGCATGATTCGATTGATACTCTGTCAAACCAGAAAAGATAGCCTCAGATAATTCTTGGGATACGATAGTTCTAATCTCAATATTAGTGTTATAACCTGCCATATCTCCTCTGCGACTTCCATGACGACCTGCACCCTGGGCTTGGCTTAAAGTATAGCCATTAACGCCCAAATCTTTTAGTAATTTAATAATAGGGTCTTGTAAAACGGTTTCACCGATCATAACAACCAGCACAGCCGTTTTTTTGGGCACTGATGAGGTTGACATAGACAACTCCTAAGATTTTTTCTTCAAAATTATACTTCTACAATAACTTAACAATCAGTTAGCAGGTAATTTTTCTTGTTTTTTTTAATAACAACAAATGCTGAAGTCGGAGTCGATTGTAACGTTGCACCCATAAACAAGGCAAATTAAAAGTTGTTCCCACGACTAAATTTAGTACAACTCCCCACCCAGATGTCCAGAGTATAGTCACCAACCAAAAAAACCAGATAGCTATATGAACATATTCTGCTCGACGGGTTTCAGCGACAAAACGAAACATTAGTGCATAGTTTCCACCACCTATAGAAGTTTTTTGGAAACCTCCAGGAAAAAAATTTCCTGCTTCTGGCAACCAATCTTTCCAATCCTTGATTCGTAAAACTTGCTCATACCATTTACGAGTTTCACCCCAAGGTCTTGGCTGAGTTAACCAAGTATCTATTTCTAAATGTTTTAGAGGAAGTTTATAACCAACAAAGCCGATTAAAAGTGACCAAGCGGCCCAACCTACTACGCAAAGAAGTAAAACTCTTCCATCATTTAAATTTAACAGCATTATTTAGCATAAGTACAATTATTTACTTTGTATCCGCGTGCTTATCTTTCTTCCTTTCCATTCTATTTGACCATGTTTGAGTTTTAAAATTGATTTTATAAACACTGCAAGAAAAAAAACAACTGGAATAGGGAAGAAAAAAGTGGTTAATCTAAAAGAACCAACGGGCTTTATAACTATCGCTAACTGTATAGCAAAGGCAAAATAAAGTACACCGTTATACAGTAGAGATTGATTTCCCACCATGGGTAAACCAAATAGGGATGCAGGAAAACACCAAGCCGCCCAAAACAATCCTGAAAGCCAAAGTAAAACAGCGAACATTCTTACCCAAGAAACCTCCCCCGCCGCAGTGGCAAAATTTTTGTCAAAACCATCAATAAGATTTTGTATGTTATCTGGATACATACGATAATTTAATTGCTCATAGCCAATGTATGCACTTACTGGAAGTCCTGAATTCTCATAGGCATGAGCCATGAACCAGTCCTCTACAACGTACTTGGCTACGACTTCATGGCTACCGACAAGTTCGTAGTTTTCTCTGCTAGTAGCCATAGCTGGACCAAAAGCCACACCTCCTCTTGCCCCCAGTTTAACAGACATTAAACCAACAAGATTAAATAGCATTGCTAACTGTTCGTAGGGACGTTCAGTGCGGTGATAAGGCTGGATGGAAACTAGACCTCCTAAGTGTTGAACTGTCGCCACTAATCTACGAAGTAAATCTTGTCCGGGTTCTGTATCAGCATCAAGAAATACAAGAATATCTCCTGATGAGTTATTGTAACCTGTTTTGAGAGCCCAATTTTTTCCTGTCCAACCCTTTGGCAAAAAATTATTTTGTATTACTTTTACACCTGTTTGTTGAGCGATGTTAGCAGTGTTATCGATGAACTGGTCATCAATAACGATAATTTCGTAAGGTTTGAAAGACTGATTGTTTAATGCGGTTAGTAAATGAGGAAGAGATTTTTCTTCATTTCTTGCTGGAATTAAGACTGATACTTTCGGTGAACCAATAACTGCAATGTCTGGAAGTCTTGGCAAATTCCACATTAATATCCAGCCTATTAGCCAACGAAATATCAAGGTCATGGACAGAATATCTAGATCCATAATCATAAATTAATTTCAAATAATTGTTAATATTTTAGTTTTTTTGTCAATCATTTATTTTTAGAAATAATTTTATTTCCTTACACAAAAGTTAAAGCTCATAGGGTTACAACATATTATGTAACAATAATTAGATAAAATTTAATTGATGAATAGCGGAATTATTTAATTATTTTTTATGTTAATCAGTGTGCAGAATCCCCTTGTTAAACAAGTTCGCAAACTACATAATAGTAAAGAAAGACATAGACAAAATTTGCATCTGTTAGAAGGCACTAATTTAATTTCTGTGGCATTGGAAGTCAGTTATCCCTTAGTCACGGTGTTAACTACTGAGTTATGGCAGAAAAAAAATCCTTTTTTATGGGAAAAATTACAGAGCCAAGGGGAAAGAGTTGAAACGGTTTCTGAAGAAGTGATGACGAAACTAGCAACTACCGTCAATCCTGATGGGGTGGTGGCAACCGCTAAACGGGATTCGGTGGTGTCTCATCCTCGGCAAAATTTACAATTGGGGTTAATTCTCGATCGCATCCAAGACCCCGGAAATTTAGGTACTATCATTCGTAGTAGCGTGGCCATGGGTGTAGATTTTATCTGGTTAAGTCGAGATTGTGTCGATCTGGATAATCCCAAAGTAATGAGAGCTTCGGTGGGAGAATGGTTTAAGATTAAGGCAAAGGTAGAAGATAATTTATCACTTTTAATTACCGAATATCAAGAAAAAGGTTATCAAATTATTGCCACTGATTTACAAGGAGATATAAAACCGTGGCAAGTTGATTTAACCGCTCCCACGATTATACTTATGGGAAATGAGTCCAGAGGATTATCGGCAAATTTAAAAAACTTAGCCACTCACAAGCTCAAAATTCCCTTATTTAATGATGTGGAATCCCTTAACGTTGGGATCGCATCTTCTCTGATCTTACATGAGAGAATGAGACAAATTGAAGTTCGGGGTTAGGGGATTAAGGGGTTAGGGAGAAGTTAATTCAACTCTGTTTTCTTGTCTTAATTGTTAACTTTTAATTGTTAATTGTCTTTATATTGTATCAATTGTCAACTATTATTTGACATTATCATCTAATCACCCTCTGAAATAATCATGACCAAATTTGCCAGTCACGCTAATCAAAAAATCTTAACGGCATTAGAACGCTTGATCGACATAGTAGCCAAGTTGCGATCGCCTCTAGGGGGATGTCCATGGGATTTAGCCCAAACTCAAGAATCTTTAATTCCCTACATTATTGAAGAAGCATACGAAGCAGTGGACGCTATTTACTCTCAAAATCAGGCAGAAATAGCGGAAGAATTGGGAGATTTACTATTACAGGTGGTTTTACAAGCACAAATTGCTCAAGAAAATGAATATTTCACCCTTGAAGATATTGCCGAGGGTATCAGTGAAAAACTAATTCGCCGTCATCCCCACGTTTTTGGTGATGTTGAGGTAGCAAGTGAAGAAGAAGTACATCATAACTGGGAAAAAATTAAGCAAGAAGAAAAACAAAAAACCCATGCTTTATTAAGTGAAAAACTCAAAACTTATGTGCGTAGTTTGCCTCCTCTGATGGCAACCTTAAAAATTTCTAAACAGGCGGCAAAAGCGGGATTTGAGTGGGAAAATGTAGAAGGAGTGTGGGATAAGTTTCAGGAAGAATTAAAAGAATTTCAAGAAGCTATTATTAAAGGTGATCTACAACACGCCGAAACGGAGCTAGGTGATTTATTATTTACAGTAGTTAACTTAGGGCGTTGGTATGGGATTGACCCCACTGTTGCCCTACAGGGAACAAATAATCGTTTTATTCAAAGGCTTTCCCTCATGGAACAAAAATGCGATCGCCCCTTGCAAGAATATTCTTTGACTGAATTAGAAGTTCTTTGGCAATCTGCCAAGAAACAATTATCTATTGACGAGTAATTAGTAGAAGTCAGAAGTTTTTAATTCTTAATTCTTAACTATTCACTATTGCCTATTGTCTTGTCTTAATTACTAATTACTAATTTTTAATTGCCTTTGTCCTGTGTTTTAATTAATTAATATTTATTATAAAAAAATGACAGATATAAAATTGCTAATTCTCGATATTGATGGCACGATTTCTGGAAAATCTAATCAGGTAACAGAAAAGGTAAAAAATGCCATTAAAGAAGCCCAAGGAAAAGGGGTAAAAGTTGGTTTAGCTACAGGGAGAATGTTTTGTTCTGCTTTAAGATTTCACCAAGAAATTAACGCTGACTTACCTATAATTGCTTATAATGGTGCTTGGATGCAAAGAGTTGATAATCAGGAAATACTTTTACATCAGCCTGTAAATAAAAACATTGCTCAGGAATTAATGCGATATTTTAGGGAAAAACAAATAGATAATGAATTGGAAATTCATCTTTATTATGATGATCAATTATATGTGGAAAATTTCTCAGAAAAAACAGATTTTTATGTTACTAGATCTGGAATTAATTTTAATGTAGTGGAAAAATTAGAAACTTTATTAAATAATCATCCCACAAAAGTTTTAGCACAAAGTCCTGATGCTGATTTTATCGGCAACCTTTTACAAGATTTACAAATTCGCTACTCCACAGATGAACTATATTTAACTCAATCTAATCCTATCTATTTAGAAGCAACTCAAGCGAATGTCAATAAAGGTTCAACAGTAAAATATCTTGTGGAAAAAATCTTAGGCTATAACCCTCAAGAAGTTATGGCAATTGGTGATAATTACAATGATTACACCATGTTGGATTATGTTGGCTTGGGTATTGCTATGGGGGATGCACCCCCAGAAATTAGGGCTATTGCGGCGGGGGTTACTCAAGATGTGGAAAATGATGGAGTTGCAGATGCGATCGCATCTTATATTTTATAGGAGTCCTTGATTAATAAGTGTTTTGGACTATCGCCTATTACTTACTCTCAAGAATACCACTGGTCAACCTCCAATTAACCTGAATTCAGCATACAGCAAATTTCATTTACTTAAACTACACTTTGCATTCTCCTTTGCGACTTTGCGAGAGATAAAAAATGTAGCTTATTGATTAAATAAAAAAGCGCTGTAAGAGAGAGTTTACCTGTGAGGAGTTTTTCTGTGAGTTCAAGGGTGCGATCACACGTTTTACTCAAGAAATTACTCCTTAATAACTTCATTTATAAGTAGAATCATGATCAAGATGTAAACTAAGCACTCTCAAATAATTACCATCTCTTAAAGCCGTTGCCCTATACTTTCTATTAATACGAAAACTATAAACATTTTCACCCTTATTTCCTTTTTTAGAATAAATTAACTCCCATTTCAACCCTTTACTTTTATAGAGACTATCCCAATCTATTTTAGTAATTTTCTTTAAAGTATTTATTACACTATAGGCATCTTCCTTACTCAAAGAAAATAAATCTTTTTGAAAAACAGGAGAGTTTAAATCAAGTAAAATATTAGCCATTTATGGATAGTTAAAATACTCCTTAATTATTATCATTATTACTATTGAAATGGGAAGATATAGAATTTTCTAACTCCGTTAAATCAGTGGATGTAGGTTGATTATTGCTAGCCCAATCCAAAGCCTCGTCAAGTTTGGTAGCATTATCTTTTTCCAGTAACCATTGTTCATTGTGAGGGATAAATGTACCAATTTTAATAGTCCAAATACCATATTCAGGATTATCAATCAAAACATTTTGACCGGCAAACTCTTTACCCAAAGAAATTTGTCCATTACTCCCGATCTTCTTTATTTGTGCCATAAGAATATAATAAAATTGTGCCTTATGAATTTTCTATTTTTAGGATAGCAGTTTTTATTCCTAACTCAAAAATTTACTCTATACCCAAGTGACTACCCACACTGAGGTTAATTATCTTGATTATCAGCAATAAATTTCGCCGCTAAAACTCCTCCAAAAAAACCAAATAGATGAGCTAACCATGAAATACGAGGGTCGGTTGGTAATACGCCCCATACCATTCCACCATATAAAAAAATAACAATCAAGGAAACGGCGATAGAAGGGATATTTTTTTGGAATAAGCCCCGAAACATCAAAAATCCTAAAAAACCGAAAATCACCCCACTAGCACCCACTGTAATAGAGTTAGGAGAAGCGAATAGCCAAACTCCTAACCCACTAATGATCATCGAGAAAAAAGTCACGATGAAAAAGTCACTGGTTTTTCGTAACATGGTTAAGAATCCTAGTATGACAAAAGGGAAAGTATTAGCGATTAAATGAGGTATATCTCCATGTAAAAAAGGGGCGAGAATGATACCTCTTAAGCCGATTAAACTCCTCGGCATAATTCCAAGAGAATCGAGGCGATCGCCGAAGAAAGTCAGATTTATAATTTCAATTAACCAGAAAATAATGACAAAAACGCCGAGGATAGTAAATTGGATTTTTATCTCCTTTGCCAATGCTTTTAAATTCTCATCGCTCATGAGTCTGATGTGTATGGAATAATTTTTTCCATTTTATAACGATCGAAGGCAACATCTCCATAATTTACTGTTTCCATTTCAATTACGGTAAAACCGCAACGGGTAAAAACAGGATAGGAAAAAAAACTAGCTTCCGTAAAAAATCTTTTTATTTGTCGGTTAACACCTATATTTAAAACATAATTTAGTAGTTTAGTACCATAACCTTGGCGAGTATAATCTGGATGAATATATAATGAGGCGATGTGTCCATTTTTGCGTAAACCACAGAAACCAACTATTTGTTGCTTAATCAATAGTAAATATGTATCAGGATCAAAAATAAAATATTGAAAACAGTTAAAATTATTAGGGGCGGCAGACCATGCTTCTACCTGTGCTGGAGAATATAAGCTAGGGGCAAGTTTTTGAACCGTATAACGGTATATTTGTTGGAGGGTGTCAAAATCTCTCTCTGTTGCCATTGAAAAACTCAATTCTTCCATTTTTTTGTTTAATTTTTTACTGTTATGAAACTTCACCAACAAGTAATCCAAGTCAAAACTAGCGGCAAGTGTTTACACAAAATAACCTCTCAGGTGAATGACGTGGTCATTAATTCAGGTATTAACACGGGTTTATGTACAGTTTTTATTCTTCATACTAGCGCAAGTTTAATTATTCAAGAAAATGCTGATCCTGATGTATTAGCTGATTTGAGTAGTTTTTTTAGTAAGTTAGTGTCTGAAAGTGCTGATTATCTCCATAGCGCCGAAGGTGTTGATGATATGCCCAGTCATATTCGCTCTGTCTTGACTAGCACTTCTGAGAATATCATTATTCATCAGGGGCGTTTATGGTTAGGTACTTGGCAAGGATTATATTTATGGGAACATAGAATGCGATCTCATCTTCGCCAAATTGCTATCCATATTCAAGGGGAATAATTTGAATTCAGGTTGCAGGTTGCAGGTTTAGGGGAGTAATAAGTAATTATCAACTATTCACTAATTGCTATTGCCTTGTCTTAATTACTAATTCCTAATTAATTATGTGGTATTATGAACCGAGTATCTTTTTGCGTAGTGGTTTAATTCAAACTCTCTATGTTGCCCTTTTTGCCCACAGAAATTGGCATAAAACCATCAAATATAGTGAGCCGAATTATCAAGAACATATATTCTATGGTGCGAATAATGTAGCCATTTATGGTTTAGTAGCAATTCCTCCCCATGCTCAAGGTACGATTATTGCTACCTATGGAGTTACAGGAAGTTTACAAGACCAATGGTTTTTAAAGATTTTGTCGGCTAAGGCATATGCTCAGAATTATGCGGTAGTTATGTTTGATTGGAGAGCCCATGGTAAAACCGCTTTGCTTTCTCCAACGTTAACCTCTGATGGCTTATATGAAGGACAAGATTTTCTGTGTATTGCCTCTGAAAGTAAAAAATTAGGTTGCCCTCCTCAATTTTGGTTTACAGGCTATTCTCTGGGGGGAAAATTAACGTTATGGGCATTATATGAAGCATCCCATCTGAGTAAGTATGAAGATTCTTTAGAGTTATCAGAAGAAGATATAGGAGGAGGTTGTGCTATTTGTCCGAGTTTAGATGCTTGGAAATCCTTAAATTATCTGGAAGCTCATCCCGTAGGTAGTAAATTAGAAAAGGCAATTACCCGTAATTTACGACAATTGGCAGAAAAGATATTTCAAGCTCATCCTCATCATTTTAATCAACAACAACTCGATCGAGTCAATAGTATAAAAGAGTTCGATCGAAATTTAGTTATTCCCCAATTAGGTATTGATAGCTTAGAGGAATATTATCGACTTAGTAGCCCTCTGGGAATCATGGCTCAAATCAAAAAACCGACCTTAATCTTATATGCTAAAGATGATCCCATGTTTGCCCCCTGTTTAATCGAAGAAGTTGTCAAAGTAAGCAAAAACAATCCTTGGATTGACCTAACTCTTACAAAATATGGCGGTCACGTCGGTTATATTAGTAGTAAAAACTGTCAAAAACAGTGGAATGATCAAGATAAATGGTGGGCATGGAATCGCTTTTTAGAATGGATTACCGATTCTCAGAAGAAAAAGAAAAAATAGAACCCTACTAAATGGAAAACACTGACTCCTAACTTCTGGATTCTTCCTTAACCACCACATCACAATTCAAATAAAATTTCTACATAGTTTATTCAAAATTAGGTAGAGACTTTTCTAAATTATTAATGATAGAATTATAGTCTTGATTATATTCAGGAATGATCGTTAAAATTTCTGCGACGCACTGAAAACTTTTTTGAGCATTAGTTATTTTTGCTAAGGATTTGAAAATATTTTTTTTCACCCATAAAGCACCACTGCTATTTGTATTAGGAAGCATAATCATTATTTTATTATTCCCAAAATAAGCACCTAAATCAGCAGGACGTTTTATTTCTTCTTGAATTAAATAACCGATTTTTGCTAAAATTCTTGTGTTAAATTCAGCTTCAAATCTTAATTTGAATAAAATTAATGAAAGAGGTTGCTTTTCCCTTGCTAGTCTTCTCCATTCATAATCTAAACAGTCAATAAAAGCTGAATAATTTGCCAAACCAGTTTGATCATCAAGAAGGGAATAAGATTGACATTTTTGCTGTGTTTCTAGTAACTTATCAAAGATAATTTTTCGCTCTATTGCTAAAGTTAAAATACTAATAATTTCATCAATTTGTTTAATTTGTTCTTCTTGCCATTTACGCTCATAATTATAGTCATAAATAGATAAAATTCCCCAAAGCTCAATATCTTCATTAACGGTTATAACTTGAGGTGTTTTGAGCTTAATAGGGAACAGTAATTCTGCTCTTTTTAAGGGATAAGTATCTTCTGTTAAATCATCACTGTCATGGGTAAAATAAGATTGTTGATTTTTCTTTATTTTTCCTATTAAAGAATCACTAATTTCATATAAGCTATTTTCTTGAAAGGAATCTTTTTTTTTTGAAATTAGCTCTGAACCATTGATAATATTTTCTAATTCACCACTAGAATTAAATTGACTAATAAATACTTGATCAACTTCTAAATCATGTTTGATTTTGGCAAGAATTGATAATACAAATGGATTAGGATCAATGGAAGAAAATAGTTGATTAAGGTCAATCATGGACAGTCATTTTCTATTATTAATTGGTGATTGCTGGAGAAATTTTATTACTGTTGTTATTATATAATAATCTGAGCTTATTTAAAATTAGAAATTAAATTATATTTACTTTTACCACAATGATTGTTACTACCACAGATAATATTCAGAATCA
Organism: Cyanobacterium aponinum PCC 10605; assembly: GCF_000317675.1. NCBI lineage: Bacteria > Bacillati > Cyanobacteriota > Cyanophyceae > Chroococcales > Geminocystaceae > Cyanobacterium > Cyanobacterium aponinum. The sequence goes on along the minus strand of NC_019776.1, from coordinate 3,985,662 downwards.
AGAAATATCTTCTTACTTAGGTGTTGTTACAGCAGAGGTAATTTATGGCACTAATGCTTTAAGGGACTTTTTTGCTGGGATTCGTGATATGTTTGGAGGGCGTACTGGTAGTTATGAAAAAGTTTTTGAAAAAGCCCAATTAGAAGCCATTGAAGAATTAAAAAAACGCGCAATTAAACTTAATGCGGATGCCGTTATTGGTATAAAGGTTGACACTGGAACAATTAATGTAGATCAAGAAGGTGTATTGTTATTAGTTACTGCTACTGGTACTGCGGTTAGTTTACAGTAGTAGTTATCGAGTGAAGTCGAGATGCTGAGTTTTGTTGATTGCAAGTCAGACAGAGGTGGGAATTTAGATAATGTCATCCTTACGCCAGTCATTAAAGAAATACTTCGGTTATGATAGCTTTAGGGAAGGACAAGAAGAAATTATCCAAAATGCCCTCAATAATCGTGATTTACTGATAATTATGCCTACTGGAGGCGGAAAATCCCTTTGTTTTCAACTTCCTGCTTTGCTGAAAAAAGGGGTGACAATTGTTATTTCTCCTCTGATTTCCTTAATGCAAGATCAGGTTATGTCGTTGCATGATAATGGTATTGGGGCAACTTTTATCAATAGCACCCTTGATTTTCAAGAAATTAAGCATCGGGAACAATTAATTCTTTCTGGTAAAATTAAATTACTCTATCTTGCTCCTGAAAGGCTTATTAGTGAGAAGTTTCAGTCATTTTTAAATACCGTTGCTAAGACTAATGCGATCGCATCTTTTGCTATTGATGAAGCTCATTGTATATCTGAGTGGGGCCATGATTTTCGTTTAGAATATCGACAATTAAGGCAATTACGTCAACGTTTTCCGCAAATACCAATTACAGCTTTAACTGCCACGGCAACCCCCAGAGTGCAACAGGATATTATTCAACAGTTACGGCTTCGTAATCCGATTATTCGTCGCTTTAGCTTCAATCGTCCTAATCTTTATTATGAAGTAAGACCACGGGAAAAACGCAACTATCACCAAATTTTGCAGTTAATCAATTCTTTAGAAGGTTCTGGTATTATTTATTGTTTAGCTCGTAAAACCACAGAAGATTTAGCCTATAGACTTCGTCAAGACAATATTTCTGCTCTCCCTTACCACGGTGGCTTAACCGATGAGATGCGATCGCACCATCAAGATTGTTTTATTCGAGATGATGCCCGTATAATGGTTGCTACCGTAGCCTTTGGCATGGGTATAAATAAACCTGATGTCCGTTTTGTCATCCACCACGATTTACCTCGTAACATTGAAAGTTACTATCAAGAGTCAGGACGAGCAGGCAGAGATGGAGAACCGGCAAAATGTATTCTGTTATATAATCCTAGCGATGAATATAAAATCAATTATTTTATCAAACAAAAAGAAAATATCAACGAACAAAAACAAGCAAGAGAACAACTAAAAAAAGTACAAGAATATGCAGAAACAAATTACTGTCGTAGAATAGTTCAATTAGGCTATTTTGGCGAAAAATATAAAGGGGATTGCGGAGGTTGTGATAACTGTTTAAATCCCAAAAAATTTGTTGATTGGACCATTGAAGCTCAAAAATTTTTATCCTGTGTTGCTCGAACGAGAGAAAAATTTGGCATGAACCATATTATCAACATTTTAAGAGGAGCAAAAAATCAGAAAATTTATCAATATGGACATCATTTATTATCCACTTATGGTATTGGAAAAGACCACACAACCAAAGAATGGCAATACTTAGGAAGATCTTTAGTTTATCAAGGCTTAGTAAGTCAAAGTAACGATGGTTATAAAATTTTAAAACTAAATAATGAAAGCTGGAAAATTTTACAACATAAAAGAAAAGTAAAAATAGCATTAAACAATGAGCAAAATAATAATTCTCAAGACTTAGATAATCCCAGAAAATTAGAAACAGAAATTTTACTATCCAGACTAAAAAAATTAAGAAAAAAATTGGCAGATGAAGAGAATATAGCCCCTTATGTTATTTTCGGCGATTCTACCTTAAAAGTCATGGCACAACTACAACCAATTTCCTTAGAGAGTTTAAGCAAAATATCTGGAGTTACAGAATATAAATTAAACAAATATGGAAACTATTTTCTCAGAGAAATTATTGCGTTTAATCATGAACAACCTGTAATAACTCCTTTACCTTCTCATACTCATATGAAAACATTACAATTCTATCAACAAGGCTTAACAGTAAGTGAAATAGCAAAAAAAAGAGGCTTAACAGAATCAACAATTATTAGCCATTTTTGTGAATTAATTGAATTGAATCAACCCGTCAATGTAAATGAATTTGTTAACCCCGAAAAACAGAAAAATATCAGTGAAGCCCTTAATAAAATAGGAGATAAATTTCTCAAACCCATTAGAGACTATTTAGGTAGCGAATATAGTTATGATGAAATCAAATTAGTTAAAGCTAAATTAGCTTCCTATAAAATTAAATAAAAGTTAAATTCTCATATATCTTGCCGCCGCCGTGCAAGTTTCCTGTATTTCTACTGCATATAAGTTAGGCATTCCCATCGATTCTAGTTTATTATATAGCCAAAGTGCGATCGCCTCGCTAGTGGGGTTTTCTAAGCCCAATGATTCATTGAGGTAGTAATGATCCAAATATTGATCTAAAATGGGTTGCACATAAGCCCTAATATCACCATAATCCATCACCATCCCTTGTTTAGTACCTTCGTTAATTAGGTGATTACTACGGACATAAATTCTTGCTTTCCAACTATGCCCGTGTAACCTTGCACATTTTCCGTCATGGTGAGGTAGTTTGTGAGCGGCTTCAAAGGTTATTTCTTTGTAAATAATCCATTCATCCATTTTAGTTAAGGGTAAGGGGTAGTCAATTCAATCGAAAGGAATACAGAGATTAGGGAAGATTTGTCTTAAGAGTCTAAACGAGAAAAATGTTGGGCAATGTCGCTACCAGTAAAATTTGCTACCCAACCTTCAGGATTATTAAAAAAGCGGATGGCAGTAAAATGGGGATTTTCCCCCATATCAAACCAATGACGAGTATTCGCAGGTACACTGATTAAATCTCCCCTAGTACATAGTACTTCAAACACTTGGTTATCAATATGAAGACTAAACAATCCTTTACCATCCACAAAAAATCTTACTTCATCTTCACTATGAGTGTGTTCATCTAAAAATTTTTGTCTAAATTCCGCCTTTTGGGGATGAGCTGAGGTTAAACTAACTACATCAACAGTTAAATAACCTTCCTCATCCATTAACTGTTTTACTTCCTGTTGATAGGCGTTTAATACTTCCTCTTGAGACACCCCAGAAGTTAAATTTTCGATGGTTTGCCACTGTTGAAAGCGCACTCCCACTTCTTCTAGTTTATGAGTAATTTTACTAACTCTATCCACTTCAGGAATACTATCACTATCAAAAATAGGTGTAGAGGGTTGATTATCTAAAAAGATTTTTAATGCTGTCATTTTCTGCCTTTAATCCTCATTATTTCTAATTCACACTTCATTAAATATTCTATCGCTTCTAAGTGGCGCAAGGCTGAAGCCATATCTTCCCCCCAAGTATATACCCCATGTCCTTTAATTAAATATCCCCAACAAGGCACATCAGTATTCAAATAATTAATCACTTCTTGAGCTAAATTGGCTATATCTTGAGTATTCTCAAAAATGGGAAATGCGATCGCATTTTCATGGGTGCTAATACCACTAAAAGCCTTCAATAATTCATAGCCTTCTAATTGCAAAATATTATTATTTGTTAATAAGCTAATGAGAGTGGTATTGAGAGAATGGGTGTGTAAAACTGCCCCAATAGTATCATTCCAACCATAAAGACTGGTGTGAAGTAAAGTCTCAGCTGATGGTTTTTGATTAGTTTGGGGTTTACCCTCAAAATCAACTATCATAATATCATCGGCGATTAACCTACCTTTATCTTTTCCAGAAACAGTAATAGCACAATAATTATTATCAAGTTTTTGCGAAAAATTACTGCTAGTGGCGGGAGTCCATCCCTGAGAATACAAATAGTTAGCAGTAGAAATAATAGATTGACAGGCTTGATCAAAGTCGAATTGAGAATAAACCATAGGTTAAAATTTGAAAAAGATAATTTAGCTAAAGGGAAAATAAATTTATGTCCATGGAAACATTAGAATTTATTATCTATCCTGACGGTAGAGTACAAGAAAAAGTCACAGGCATTATCGGAAAGTCTTGTCAGGAAGTAACCGAAGCCATTGAGGCACAATTAGGCAGGATTATCTCTCAGGAAAAAACGGGAGACTATTATCAGGAAAATTTAGAAACTACTAATCAATTTAATCATCATCAAACAAATAATTATAGTTGGTAATTTTAAGGTAGGGGTTGATTTTTTTTTCAACCTTTACTTTCAATTATTCTTAAATTTAATTATAGTGATTTATTTTGAGGAAAATCTAGTTTTAGAATATCATTAATTTGTGCTAGTAAAATGGGTAAATTTTCTGTTATAGTTTGCCAGACAATATCATAATTAATACCAAAATAAACGTGTACTAAACGATTTCTCATACCGATCATATCTTGCCAAGAAACATCTGGATGACGATTTTTTAATTCTGAAGAAATATGATTAGTCGCTTCGCCAATAATCTCTAATTCTTTTACCAAAGCTAAACTAAGCATTCTATCATTTTCTAACTCTTGTCTGGTTATACCTTTGATAAAATCTAATGCTTCTTGACAGGCATCAGCAATATGTTTTAGTCTAGTAAAATCATCTATTGCTGTCATATTGAATCACCGCTTCTTTGATAACTTTATCTCGAAAATAAGGACTTAATTCTTCTTTTGTTCTCAGGTCGATTTTTCGCCCATTAAATAATGTTGATAATACTCTTTCCATCTCTGATAATTTAAAGAATGTGGGAATATAATCGGCTTTAAATTCTACTAAAAAATCAATGTCACTATTTTCATTAAAATCATCTCTTAAAACTGAACCAAATAGAGATAATTTACTAATATGATAAACTTGACAAAATTTATCTAATTTTTTTCTTGGTATAGTTATCGGTAATGACAATAATTGATTATTCATAATTTATTTTTAATCAAGGTTTTTTGTGAAGATTTATCGAAAATAGTTATTTAATTATGTATTGCTATTTATTTGTAAACTTAACCCGTTTATACAAATCTGCCAAACTAATTTCTACCTCAATGGATTCTAAAGTTAACACATCCTCTTGACTCATTAATTCTGTTAATAACCATTGATTTTTACCTACTTTGCGATACAATTCAACCCGATAATCTTCTTGATCAATCAAAATATATTCTTTTAATTCAGGAATAGTGCGATAAAAGGCAAATTTTTGATTTTTGTCAAATCCCTCTGTTGAATTTGATAAAATTTCTGCAATCAAGCAAGGATTCGTCACCGCCGTTTGTTTCTCATTAGTAAATCTTGGCTCACCTTTGATTACCATAACATCAGGATAAAAATAATTCTCACCATCAGGAGCTAATAATTTCATATCACTCACAAAAATCTCGTAACTTTGATTATTGATTTCTAAGGGTAATAAACGGCTAAAATTAACCGCTAAACGATTATGATTAGCTGAAGCACCTGCCATTTTAATGATTTCTCCTTCGATAAATTCGTTTTTCTCCTTGCTGATTTCTTCTTGTGCTAGATATTCTTCAACGGTGATGGGAGATGTCTTAGACGTAGTCGCACCTTTGGTGATTGCCGTTACCATGTTAAACCTCGACTTTCGCTACTGGTATATTAATCAATTATCTTCTCTTTTTCGCTTCAATTATAACTAATCACACACTGTTCAAAAGAAGGTCTTTACAACCCTGATTTTTTGTTAAACTTAATGAATATAATTTTCATCTTGTCCGATTTAATCAAATTTAGTCATAAAAAACTATGTCTCACTTTAGCAGTATAAAGACTCAAATTCGGAATCTGGAATCATTACAAGCCTCTTTAAATAATTTGGGTATTGAGTGGAAAAATGGTCCTTCCACCGTCAGAGGTTATCAAGGACAAACTACCCAAGCCCAAATAGTTATTGAACAAGAGAATAACTATGATATTGGTTTTGCTTGGAATGGTCAAGAGTATGAGTTAGTCGCTGATTTACAATACTGGCAACAGCCTTGGACTGTTGATGGTTTTTTACAGCGTGTTACTCAAGGTTATGCTTTGCATACAGTCCTTCAAGAGTCTTCTAAACAGGGCTTTTCTGTCACTGAACAACAAAAAAATAACGATGGTTCAATTCGTTTAGTTGTTCAGCGTTGGAGTTAATCCCTTTTCTCTTTTCTACTGAAATTTGGGCTAATCATCCCGATTTCTGCTTGTTATATAACTTGAATACTCACCAATGATTGCGATAGACAAGGTTTAGATACGGATTTCCCATTCTACTACCTTGTTTATCCCAAAACCATTATATAGACAAACGATTATTATTAGCATTGACAGTTTAATTTTTTTTATTATGTTAGATCAAGGGGATCGAGAATCAAAAACAGGTTTTGAACCAGAATTAGGAGGCATTTGGCGAGATAATCCCGATAGAAGTGGTTTTGAGCCAGAGTTAGGAGGCATTGACAGAGAAAAAGGTGTTTATGTGGATGAGGTGACTTGCATCGGTTGTAAAAATTGTGTTCATGTCGCTCCCAATACTTTTTATATTGAAAATGATTATGGGCGTTCTAGGGTGTATAATCAGGATGGAGATACAGAGGAAATCGTTCAAGAAGCGATCGACACTTGCCCTGTGGACTGTATTCACTGGCTAGACTACACAGAAATTAGAAAAAAAGAAGAAGAAAGAAAATATCAAGAAATACGTCCTTTAGGTTATCCCCAAGTCAATAAGTCGGGAAAAAACACGAAAAAGAATAAATCAAAAGTTAATAAATAAGTAAGTCAAAAGTTAATCATTCACATATTGGAGGAAAAATCATGGCTGATCAAAAATCATCATTTCAATTACCCTGTGTTGCCCTTAGTCTATTAACTCCCCCTATGGTTTTAGGGCAAATGTTGGGAAATAATTTGATGAGTTTGTTAGTGGATATGGGAAAAGCTAGTGAAGAAATTTTCCGAGGTGAGAGATTACCTATCTTAAAAAATAATAACTAACGTCACGTAATTTATTAAGTTAGTTTTCTGCATTGCTGATTTTAGATATGATTTCTCATTTAAGTGCGGGTAGGAGCAATGGTCAATAGTGATAATATTTTGATGTCTCAATTTTTGACATAATTTCATTACATTTCATATCATGATTAAGCAACGCCCAGTTTTTTTATTAACTGATGTTACGCAAAAAGATAATTAGTTGTTGTTTTGAGGTATCAGGTGTCAGGTATCAGGTGTCAGGTTTAAAGTCAGAAAAATTCACCCTTTTTTATTTTGACTTAGTTTTTCGATTAAACTATGTAACATTCTGCCAATTTCCTCACATTTGTTTAAAGTAACTTTTAATTCTTGCTCTTTAAGATAGCCTAATCGTCCTATAATCATCAAATGAGTTTCTAATTCTTTGAGTGAGCCATTTGCCATAGAAAGATGACGAATATAATCACCCAAATGATTTCTCCCTTTTCCTTCTGCGATGTTGGCAGGAATTGAAACTGCGGCTCTTTGTATTTGACTACTTAAACCATAAATTTCTGTTTTGGGAAATTGAGAAGTTAATTGATAACATATTACTACCAAATCCATTGATTTTTGCCAAACCGTTAAATCTCGATAACTTTTTAGTTCAATCATTTTTATTATTTCCTGAAACCTGAAACCTGAAACCTGAAACCTCCCTTAACTTAACACATCAATAAGTGCGTAACGTCAGTTATTAATTTGAAAGAGGTTTCAAATAGTAGAGTCAATTGGATTGTTTATTTATCCACTTATCTTCATGACAACACTTTTCCAGCAACTTCTATTTAAAAAGAATAATAGTTTATGTTTTTTACGAAATATTAACTCTGATAAAAATCTTATAAGACCCCAATAGACATCTCCAATAATAGACATTTTAGGGGCTGAAGCCCTTACTACGAGCCAACGAAAAATAATTTATGGAGAGGTCTAATATATTGCATTTGGATAATTTTTGAGAGAAATATGGAAATAGCTTAACAAAAAATAAATAATTCAATTTATAGAATTGTCTATAATGAAGTTAGAGAATAAAAATAAATTTTTTTATCTTCCGACTCTTACTCAATATCTCTCCACATTTGACCTAAAAAATAGGAGTTATTTCTTATGGAATTTGCTAGTAGTTTAGCATTCTTAGAGCAGTTAATTAGTAATGTTAAAAAAGCTCAACAAAAGTATGCACATTTTTCTCAAGAAGAAGTAGATCGCATCTTCAAAAGGGCGGCATTGGCAGCAAACTCAGCCCGAATCCCCTTAGCTAAAATGGCTTGTGAAGAAACTGGGATGGGAATTGTTGAAGATAAAGTAATAAAAAATCACTTTGCTTCTGAAATTATTTATAACAAATATCGTGACGAAAAAACTTGCGGAGTCGTAGAAAAAGATGAATGTTATGGTATAGAAAAAATTGCTGAACCTTTAGGAGTAATCGCAGGAATTATTCCCACTACTAACCCCACTTCTACGGCAATTTTTAAAACTCTTTTAGCCCTCAAAACTCGCAACGCAATTATTCTCTCTCCTCACCCTAGAGCGAAAAAATGTACCATCGAAGCAGCAAAAATTGTCAGAGATGCTGCGATCGCGGCTGGAGCACCGGAGGATATAATTGGATGGATAGAAGAGCCGACATTACAAGCCTCTCAGGCATTGATGCAACACCCAGATATTAAGCTAATCCTTGCCACAGGAGGACCGGGGATGGTGAAAGCGGCTTATTCCTCTGGACATCCTTCTTTAGGGGTAGGGGCAGGAAATACCCCCGCTGTTATCGAAAAAAGCGCCCATATCAAAATGGCAGTATCTTCGATTATGCTCAGTAAAACCTTTGATAATGGCATGATTTGCGCTTCTGAACAGTCTGTGATAGTTGAAAATGCTATTTATGAGGAATTTAAACAGGAATTTGAGCTTAGGGGGGCGTACTTCCTCAAAGATAAAGAAACTGATCAATTGAGAAATATTCTACTCAAAGATGGTAGAATCAACGCAGAGATAGTGGGGCAGTCCGTGCAAAAAATCGCTCAACTAGCTAATATTACCATTCCTGCCGACACCAAAGTATTAATTGGAGAAGTGGAAAAAATTGGTTATGATGAGCCTTTTGCTTATGAAAAATTATCTCCCATTTTAGCAATGTATCGAGCAGACACCTTTGAAGATGCAACAGAAAAAGCGGCTCAATTAGTAGAATTGGGTGGAAAAGGGCATACATCCTCAATTTATATTAGTCCTGATAAGCACAAAGAAATCGCTTATTTTGAAAGTAAAATGGAAACCGCTAGGGTATTAGTAAATACTCCCTCCTCCGTAGGTGCGATCGGGGATTTATATAACTTCCGTCTTGATCCGTCTTTAACCCTCGGTTGTGGTAGTTGGGGCGGTAACTCCATCAGTGGTAATGTGGGAGTGCAACATTTACTCAACATTAAGACTATCACCGAACGGCGAGAAAATATGCTTTGGTTTCGTGTACCGCCGAAGGTTTACTTCAAATACGGTAGCTTACCCGTTGCTTTAGGGGATTTAGCAGGAAAAGAAAAGGCTTTCATCGTCACCGATAAACCTCTCTACGAATTGGGCATGACAAAGAAAATAGAGAGTGTTTTAGAGCAAATGGGCATAAAATATGATATTTTCTACGATGTTGAGCCTGATCCTTGCCTTGCTACCGTCAGTCGTGGTTTAGCTCTGTTAAACAGCTTTAATCCTGATGTTATCATCGCCCTCGGGGGAGGTTCACCGATGGATGCGGCAAAAGTGATGTGGTTAATGTACGAACAACCCGATATCGAATTTGAAGGCATCGCCACTCGGTTTATGGATATTCGCAAACGGGTATATGACTTACCAGAGTTGGGCAAAAAAGCGATTATGGTAGCCATTCCCACTACATCAGGCACAGGCTCAGAAGTAACACCTTTTGCAGTCGTCACCGATGAAAAAACGGGCATTAAATATCCCCTTGCTGACTATGCTTTAACCCCTAATATTGCCATAGTTGATCCTGAATTGGTGTTAAATATGCCCAAAAGTTTGACGGCATTTGGAGGCATTGACGCTTTAACCCACGCTTTAGAGGCTTATGTGTCTATCTACTCCACCGAGTTTACCAGTGGTTTAGCATTAAAGGCGATCGGACTTTTATTTAAATACTTACCCAATGCTTATCATAACGGGGCAAAAGATCTCAAAGCAAGGGAAAAAGTACACTACGCCGCTACCATTGCCGGAATGGCTTTTGCTAACTCCTTCTTAGGTATCTGTCACTCATTGGCTCACAAACTAGGTTCAAGTTTCCATGTACCTCACGGATTGGCTAATGCGTTGATGATTTCCCACGTTATTCGTTACAATGCCACGGATGCACCCTTTAAACAGGCGATTTTCCCTCAATATAAGTATCCTAACGCTAAATTTCGCTATGCTCAAATTGCCGACTATTTACAGTTAGGGGGCGTCACCGATGATGAGAAGGTAGAGAAACTCGTCGAAGCGGTGGAAAACCTGAAAAAAGAGTTAAATATACCTCTTACCATCCGAGAAGTCTTATCCATTGAAGATCAACAATTTTATGATGAGATAGAAAGTTTAGCAGAACAAGCCTTCGATGATCAATGCACTGGTACAAATCCCCGCTATCCTTTAATTAAAGATATGAAGGAATTGTATATCATGGCTTATCGTGGCTTTAATCTTGAATCCCAATTCTATCACCAACCAGAGGAAGAGACAGTGGTTAACTAGATTTAACCTGAGTTTGGGATAACTTGTCATCTATGAGTGATGACGAAAAAGACAATGTGCAAAGTAAAAGGGCAAAGGGCAAGGGGCAAGGGGCAAAGGAAAAATTAAGAATTAAGAATTAAAAACCCCGAACTCCGGTACGGGCGAATGGCCATTCGCCCCTACTTCTCCCTCTCCCCTCATCCCCCCATCCCCCCAACACCTGTAACCTGCAACCTGACCCTAATCTTATCCAATATTCTTAAACAGAACTAGGGTTATAAACATCACTTTTAAACTCAATAAGTATAAATAACTAATAAACCTTAATAAAAGTTAACAGAGTGTAGTAAGATGGTCTAATTAAAAATATTTGAAAGTTTAGAATAATAGTGAATATGATAGCGGATCAATTTCCATGGCTTACCGCAATGATTGCCTTGCCTTTAATCGCCGCTTTGCTAATTCCTCTCATTCCTGACAAAGAAGGAAAAACCCTGAGATGGTATGCTTTAGCTGTTGGATTGGCTGATTTTATACTCATGTGTTATGTTTTCTGGCAAAATTACGATACAACTAATGCCAGTTTTCAGTTAACAGAGAAGTATTCTTGGATTCCTCAATTAGGTTTAAGTTGGGCAGTTTCCGTTGATGGTTTATCTATGCCCTTAGTTTTATTAGCCGGTTTCGTCACAACTTTATCCATGTTTTCTGCATGGCAAGTCGATCGCAAACCCCGATTATTTTATTTTTTAATGTTATTATTATATTCTGCCCAAATTGGTGTTTTTGTAGCCCAAGATATATTACTACTATTCATCATGTGGGAATTGGAATTAGTACCTGTATATTTATTAGTTTCTATCTGGGGTGGTCAAAAAAGACGTTATGCGGCTACTAAGTTTTTACTCTACACTGCCTTAGCTTCTATCTTCATTCTCATAGCTGGATTAGCCTTAGCTTTATCTGGTGGGCAACAAATTACTTTTGATATGGTGGAATTGGGATTAAGGGAATATCCTATCGCCCTAGAAATTTTACTTTATGGTGGCTTGTTGGTTGCCTTTGGAGTTAAATTGGCTATTTTTCCCCTTCATACATGGCTACCAGATGCCCACGGTGAAGCCTCCTCTCCTGTATCGATGATTTTAGCGGGAGTTTTGTTAAAAATGGGCGGTTATGGCTTAATACGTCTCAATTTAGGGCTTTTACCCGAAGCTCATGTTTATTTTGCTCCTTTATTAGTAATTTTGGGGGTAATCAACATTGTTTACGGCGGTTTCGCTTCCTTTGGACAAACTAACATGAAACGCCGTCTAGCTTACTCCTCTGTTTCTCACATGGGATTTGTTTTAATTGGTATTGCTTCTTTCTCTGATTTAGCCATCAGTGGAGCAATGTTACAAATGCTTTCCCACGGTTTAATTGCCGCCTTATTATTCTTCCTTGCTGGTGTAACCTATGATCGCTCCCATACTATGTATTTAGATGAAATGGGTAATATCGGTAAAGCAATGCCTAAAGTATTTGCCTTATTTACTGCTGGTGCATTAGCTTCTTTAGCCTTACCCGGTATGAGTGGATTTGTGAGCGAATTAGCTGTATTTGTTGGGTTTAGTAATAGTCCTATCTACGACTCTAGTTTCCGCACCATTACCGTGCTTTTAAGTGCTGTAGGTTTAATTGTTACTCCTATTTATCTCTTATCTATGCTCAGACAATTATTCTATGGCAATGATCAAGTGCAAATGTGTATTCTTGGTAAAGAGGAACTATCTGCCACTGATCAAGACAATGAACCTGCGGTGTGTTTTGGTACTAACTGTATTTTACCCACTGAGGCAGTTTACGAAGATGCTAAACCCAGAGAGGTATTTATTGCCCTTTGCTTCCTTGTGTTAGTAGTTGCGATCGGACTTTATCCTAAAATGGCAACTAACCTTTATGATACAACCACTGTAGCTATTAATAGTCAGGTGTCTCAAACTTATACGCAAATTGCTGAAACAAATTCTGTTCTCAATCCGTCACAGGTGGCAATAAGGTAGGTGAGGAGTTCTGATTTAAGGGTGTCAGGTGTTAGGGTATTAGGGTTTAAATAGTTTAATCGTCAGAAATTTTCTTGGAATTCTCTAATATTGAAAGTTCATCCGTTGTCAACAATTCTTTTGTTCCAACACCAAAAAACTGATCTATCCTTAAATTAAACCATTAATCTTATCTAATTTTGCATTTTTTGATGAACTTACCATATAATTTAAAAGGGAAATCTTAAAAAAACATTAAGAAAAGTAAAAAAATTAAAAATGGTGCAATAAGGAGGCATAAATGTTTATTCGCTTAGCACAACAATATCGAGAATTCGTTAAAGATTTAGTACTGAATCTACAAGCCTTAGCCATCGTCTTAGAAAAAAGAGGCTACATTGCTTCCTGCTATACTTGTGGAACTCAATTAAATAGTGCCTCCTTTATGGTAAGTTTGGGAGATAATCATTTAATTCGCTTTTTAGTGTCCGATTACGGCATAACCTGGACAGAAATGCAGGATGACAGAGAATTAATGAAACTTGAAGGAGCGGAAGCTATCAGTCAATTACAAGAGTTAGCTGACTTAGTCAAATATCAGATTAAAGCCAGTGAGAGTAAAATACCAACCTATGATCATAGTCTTTTGGTGGGCTAGAAATAGCTTTTAATAATTAGTGGTAATTAATGTCTAATATTAAGGTTGGTTTTGTGTGAAGTAGTTTGGTTGTTAATATAATTTCAGTGATTATATAAATAAACAACATGACTTTTTTACACATTCTCAAAAGTATTTCTCTTGTTATACCAACGACTTTAACTTTATCTGCACTTTTCGGCTTGAGTGTATTAGCCTGTACCCGTGTGGTTTATTCGGGTTCTGATAACACGGTTATTACAGGGCGATCAATGGATTGGAAAGAGGATATTCGTTCTAATTTATGGGTTTTTCCGAGAGGACGCGATCGCAATGGACTAGCAGGGGAAAACTCCATTGAATGGAAATCAAAGTATGGTAGTGTCGTGGTGACAGGGTATGACATTGGGACTGCTGACGGCATGAATGAAAAAGGTTTAGTGGCAAATCTTCTCTATTTAGCAGAATCAGACTATGGTGATACACAAGGCAAACCCACTCTTTCGATGAGTCTTTGGGCTCAATATGTCTTAGATAACTATGCAACTGTTGCCCAAGCAGTGGAAGAACTCAAAAACGAGCCTTTTCGAGTAATAACATCCACTTTACCTAATGGCTCTCAAGCTCAATTACACCTTGCCATTTCTGATAGTAGTGGCGATTCAGCTATCTTTGAATATATTGACGGTAAATTAGTCATTCATCACAGTAAAGAATATAAAGTTGTAACTAACTCTCCTATATTTGAAAAACAACTAGCTTTAAATCAATATTGGCAAAGTATTGGCGGTTTAAACTTTCTCCCCGGAACCAATCGGGCGGCGGATCGTTTTGCTCGTGCGTACTTCTTACTCAATTCTATTCCAAAACAAACAGTTTCTAACTATATCAGTGCTGTTCCTGAACAAAAATACCAAAACCAAGCTCTTGCTAGTGTTTTAAGTGTGGTGCGTAGTGTATCTGTTCCTTTAGGGATAACCACTCCAGATCAACCAAATATCGCTTCTACGGTGTGGCGAGTGGTGGCAGATCAGAAAAATATGACTTACTATTTCGATTCTGCTACAAGCCCTAATGTTTTTTGGATTGATTTTAGCCAGTTAGATTTCAGCCCAACAGCTTCTGTGAAAAAACTTTCTTTAACAGATGGAACTTTTTATGCGGGGGATGCAACCGATAATCTAGTTTCAGAAACACCTTTTCAATTTTTACCCGTGAAATAGATAATATTATAGATAATATTAATTGTTTTGATAGGGTTTTAAGTAGTAGGTGTTAGGTATAAAATACCCACAAATCATCCAAGTCTGATAACATCAAGATATTATTTACTAAGTTTTAAAGCACTAAAAAAAGTGTGGCGTAATTGGCAATTCATTTCTGGAGTTCTCAAAATAATTTTCCGTCATCCTGTCATGGGTGTTACCCTCGTACCGGTATTACCTGATGGTAGAGTTGTTTTGGTTTATCGTAGAGATTGTCAACAATGGAGTTTACCCGGAGGAATGATTGATTGGGGTGAAAATGTCCCCAATACTGCCCGTCGAGAGTTGAAAGAGGAAACAGGTTTAGATTTGGTCAATATTTCACGCTTAGTGGGTGTTTATTCATCTCCAGACCGAGATCCCCGTTTACATTCTATTTGTGTTCTTATTGAAGTCGAAGCAACTGGAGAATTATCAGTCAAAGATACTTGGGAAATTTCCGAAGTTAAGGCTTTTCCACCCCAAGAAATTCCCATTGGCAATTTAGCTCATGATCACGATCGCCAAATACAAGATTATTTAGAAGGTAAAAATACTATTAGTTAACCTCAGTTCGATTTAAGAATATCGGGTAAGGGTAGGTGTCAGGTTGTAGGTTGCAGGTTGCAGGTGTTGGAGAAAGTAATAAGTAACGAGTAATGAGTAATGAGATTCGGAGTTATTAATTATTAATTATTCACTATTCACTATTTACTATTCACTATTCACTAATTGACCTTTTCGCCATCACTCATAGATGACAATTACAATTTATTCCGAACTCAGTTTAGTTAGGGTTTCTTCACTATTCTTGATGGTCTGCTGATTTATTCTGAGAATTATGGGGATTATCTTGCCAGTGGGATTTTGTCCAAGGAGTGGGAATAGGGGTATGAGCTGGTTTTAAACTGTTTAAAACTTCAGGTAAACTCAGATCGAGAGATTTGCTTTCTTTCAGCTTATGCCATACAGAACGAGACATTAATAAATTGTGATCTTGACGGGTTGCCCCTAATTGTTCTAAAAATTCTTCTCTTTCTGCTTGATAGTCAGCCGAGGACAATATTAAAGATTGAGAGGGATAAATCTTAATTAAGGTTGCCATTTGCGATAACAATTTAGGATATAGCCATGTATAAGCCGGATGTACTGTTAGTTTTGCTTTGTGAGGATGATTTCCGTTTTTACATAAGCTAATTTCAAAATAACCGATCGCAGCTTTTCTCTGAGGTTCAAAGACATAAGCGCTAACTACTTCTGTATGATTAAATAATTCTTGTATTTTGCCCGTTAAATATTGCCATAAATTAGTTTTAAAATCATCCACATGGCGATCGAAAATTTGTCTTAACATCGGAGGCATGGAAACACAATCTAACTGATAAATAAGTTTGGCATCTGCATTACTGACAGGTAGTAAATTCGGCAAATTAGGTTCTTGTTGTGCCAGTTTTTCTAAGGTATCCCCATCACATTGCCAATAGGTAATCTGTGCCATCGGTTGAAAACCATTTTCCCTATATAAACCAATGGTATTTTTTTCATTTACATTAACCTCTAGTACCCAAGTTCTAGCTTCCCAAATTTTCTCAAAACAATAACGTAATAGTTGAGAACCAATACTGCAATTACCGATTAATAAGTGACTTAAAGAAGTATTGTGATTGATTAAAACTTGTTCAACTTTCCAAGTACTGCGATTATGGTTAATGGGATAAACTTGAATTAACCCTTGAATTTGTTGGTCTTTTTCCGCTACATAAACATAAAAATCTTGATCAACAGTCCAAGGTAAAATTTTTGTTAATTGTAATAAACCATAACAACTTTGATATTTTTGAATTTTCTCTAATAAAGCGTTTTGACGACTGTTAAATTCGATAGATAAACGTTCTTGTAATAAGCGTGCGATCGCACCTAAATCACGATATTGAATAGGACGAATTTGCATAATAGACTTAGATTTAGAGTAAGTATTCATAGCTGAAAAAATAAAAATAGTGCAGTAAAATAAATGAATAATAAAATTATTTCTTCTAAAAAAACAAAATACGAAGAAAAGCTAAAATAGCAATAATATCAAATACTAAAATAGCAAAATTTAATAGTTAAACAATCAATATTCTAACAGTGAAGAAAAGATTTTGAGTTAAATTATCAACAAAGAAGTAGTTAATGGTTGCTATAGTAATTATTGTAATTCCCATTTTAATCTTAACCGATAAAAAAAGATCTGAGATCCACCGAAAGAGTTAAAAATTTGTAACCCAAAATTTTTGATTAGATAACAATAAAAAATCGATGGAAATTTTATGAAAAAACACGCTCCTGCAACAATTAACAATCGTAAGCCCATACTAGAAGTATTAAAAAGCATAATTGCAAATAATGACACGGGTAACATCTTAGAGGTTGCTAGTGGCACAGGAGAACACTCTATATTTTTTGCACCTCATTTTCCTCAACAAAAATGGATTCCCTCTGATCAAAATCCAGAATCTATCGCTAGTATCAAAGCATGGAGAGAAGAATATCCCTGTGCTAATTTACAATCACCTTTAATGATTGATGTTATGGAGAGTGATTGGTATTTGTCTCTAAAAACGGAAAAAATAAGCACAATAATTTGTATTAATATGATTCATATTGCCCCTTGGGAGGCTTGTCTCGGCTTAATGGAAGGTGCAGGAGACCTGTTACCTCTCAATGGTATTTTATATCTGTATGGGGCTTATAAACTCAACAACCAGCATACTGCTCCCAGTAATGAAGAATTTGATTATTATTTAAGAAGTCAAAACCCGGCATGGGGGGTGAGAAATTTAGAAGATGTGGAAAAAGTTGCCAATAAATATCAGTTGGAATTGGAGCAAAAAATAGCTATGCCTGCTAATAATTTTTCTTTAATTTTCCGCAAAACAAATATTAATTAACCTCATTTCGGTTTAAGAATATCGGATAAGGGTAGGTGTCAGGTTGCAAGTTGCAGGTGTTGGGGATAGGGGGATGAGGGGAGAGGGGATGAGGGGCGAATGGCCATTCGCCCGTACAGGGTTTCAGGTTTTAGAAGAAAGTAATGAGTAACGAGTAACGAGTAATTATCAACTATTCACTATTCACTAATTGCCCTTTTCGCCATCACTCATAGATAAAAATTTATCCCAAACTCAGGTGATGTTAGGTTTTAATATATAACTTTAAAATACTTAAACATGAGTAAATTATCATTAAACCCACAAGTTTGGATATTAGCAGGAGGAAGATTATTATTACAATTTGGTACAGGATTTACTTTATTTTATGCTCCGATATTTTTTGTTAACGAATTGAATTTTTCGCCCACAATGGTGGGTATTGCTCTTGGTAGCTCTTCTGTATCGGGAATTGTTGGACGTTTCTGGGGAGGTAGTTGGAGTGACTCCCTGAAGTGGGGAAGAAAGAAAACCTTACTTTTATCAGCGTTAATTTCGGCAGTAGCAGACATATTTTTAATTCTCACTCATAACTATCTTTTCCTATTACTAGGTAATTTGTTAATGGGTTTAGGAATCGGTTTATATTGGCCTCCCGCAGAAGCGGCAGTGGCGGATTTAACGACAGAAAAACAGAGAAACTCGGCTTTTGCCTTAAGCCGTTTGGGAGATAATATTGGTTTAGGTTTGGGGGTTGCCGTGGGGGGGTGGTTAATTGCCCTTACTAATAATTATCGCTTGTTATTTATTATTGATGGTTTTTCTTTTATTTTATTTTATTTAGTTATTAAGTTTACTATTAAGGAGAGTTATCACGGAGGAAAAGAGGGAGATGAAGATAATTGGCAAAATTGGCAGAAGGCTTTAAAGGACAAAAGATTATGGGTTTTTTGTTTTATTAATATTTTGTTTACCACTTATATTTCTCAAATTCAGTCCACTTTACCTCTATACTTGACTAATTTTACCAACAGTAATCAATTTTCTATTACTAATCTTAGTGGTTTATTTAGTTTACATATTGCTTTTGCCGCTTTGTTTCAATTACCTGTGGTGAAAATTCTTAATCGCCTTAGCCATCTTCGTGGTTTAATGTTTTCAGCTTTAATTTGGGGCATTAGTTTTGCTCTAGTATGGTTGACGGGAAATGTAAACAATTATGCTTTTTATTGGGGTATATTAGCGGTTTTATTAGGTGCGATCGCACTTACTACTTATAATCCTGCCGCTTCCGCTTTTGTGGTGGATATATCTCCTGAATCTTTACGGGGAATTTATTTCGCAATTAATTCTCAATGTTGGGCCATTGGCTATTTAATTGGTCCTCCTTTAGGAGGTTGGGTTTTAGACCAAGGAGAAGTTTATGCTCATAATTTCTGGTTAATTTTAGCTCTAAGTGTTGCGATCGCAGTTTTTGCTTTACAATATTTAATCTCTAAAGAATAGGGACAATTATCGACTTAAAAGTAGAAGGTTATTTTTAATTTTAGTTAAAATTATTTAGCCTAGTTGATTTATATTGGTTTTGTTATCTTTTATTATTATTTTTATATGACTAGAGTTATTGTTATTACTTCTGGAAAAGGCGGAGTTGGAAAAACAACCATTACGGCAAACCTTGGTACAGCCGTTGCCCAATTGGGGAAAAAAGTTTGTCTGATTGATGCGGATTTTGGGTTAAGAAATTTAGATTTATTATTGGGGCTAGAGCAAAGAGTCGTTTATACTATTATTGATGCTTTATCTGGTGAATGTACTTTAGAAAAGGCGATCGTTAAAGACAAAAGAACAGAAGGCTTACATCTGTTACCTGCGGCACAGAATCGCACCAAAGATGCCATTACTCCCGAACAAATGAAGGAAGTAGTTGAGCAACTTAGTCCTAATTTTGATTATATCTTTGTTGACTGTCCTGCGGGGATTGAAATGGGCTTCCGTAATGCTATCTCGGCGGCAAAAGAAGCCCTAATTGTCACAACACCCGAAGTTGCAGCCGTTAGAGATGCCGATAGAGTTGTCGGCTTACTCGAAAGCGAGAATATGAGTAATATTCGTCTAATTGTTAATCGATTGCGTCCAGAAATGGTACAAATGGATGAAATGTTAAGTGTAGAAGATATACTTGATTTATTAGTTGTTCCCCTAATTGGCATTGTACCTGACGATAAAAAAATCATAACATCTTCTAATAAAGGAGAACCATTAGTTTTAAGTCCTCAAGATTCTCTCCCAGCTATGGCTATAAAAAATATTGCTAGAAGAATTAATGGTTCTGATGTTCCATTTTTGGATTTTATGACAACTCAAGATAACTTCATTACAAAAATCCGTCGCTTTTTTGGTTTTTCTTCACAGAAGTAATTTTTTCTGTTTACACCCATTTTCTTGCTAAAAAATATCCCCCAACTGAATATGTTTAAAGAAATTGTTGATACTATTAATTCATGGACTGGCTCAAATAAAACTCGCAATCAAGCAAAAAGTCGTTTACAATTAGTATTGTCTCATGATCGAGCCGGTATTAATCCTGAAATCATCACGAAAATGCGTCAGGAAATATTAGAAGTCGTTAGCCGTTACCTTGATATTGATGTTGAAGAAACTGAATTTTTCATCCAAAGTAATGATCGTAAAACGTCTTTAAGTGCCAATTTACCCATTAAAACATTTAAGCGTACTCAATCACCCTTAAATGAAGATGATATAAACTAAAGGGTAAGAGATTTGAGTATTAGGGTGTTAAGAATTGGGGTATTAGGGAGAAAGGATTACATACTCACACTATAGAGCCATTGATTTTCATTTTTCCCATTTTTTAAAGGAATCATTAAAATGTTTGAAAAATTAAACTGCCAAACCTGCTATTCACTACTTGATAAGTTAGGAGTGCATTTAAGTTTACTGATTAGGCTAAGAAAGAGGAAAAAGTCAAGGGTTTGAATAGTTTTTAGTTTTTCAAATTTAATAAAAATGATAAGTTAAATCCGTCTTAGTTTACTGGATCAAACCGAACATTATTACATTAAACAGAGTTTTTTATTCTTTTCTTCTATCCTGATTAATTTATAATTAATAAACTATAGTTATTTATAAAAAATATTATTTAATCATAAAAATGGAATTGATTTTATATAGCAAAACTGGATGTCACTTATGCGAAGGATTAGAGGAAAAATTAAGAGAAATTGATGATATTGACATAAATTTAGAAATAAGAGATATTACAAAAAATAAAGAATGGTGGGAAAAATATCAATATGAAATTCCAGTTTTATACTTAGTGATGGACGGACAAGAAAAATTAATTCCTCGTAATTCTCCTCGCATTTCTGTTAATCAATTAAGTAAAGTTTTACAAAAGTTTGCCAATAAACAGTAAGTAAAAACTAGATATCAAATAAGCTAAAGATATGGAATTCATCGAACATTTAGAAGAAGGTTTAGTCTATATTGCGACATTGGCAAAAATCTTTCTCGAAGCATTAGGGATAATCACCGTAACCATGGGCATTATTATCAACCTTCATCATATAATTTATCTTTGTCATCACCCCAATAATCACATTTATAATATTGTCAGAACTCGTGTAGCTAGATCTTTAGCTTTAGCATTAGAATTTCAATTAGGAGCAGATATATTAGCCACAACGGTAGGTGCAACTTATGAGAGTTTAGGAAAGTTGGCAATAATTGCTATTATTAGAACATTTCTTAACTATTTTCTCTCCAAAGAGATTAAAGAATTAAATTTAGACAATCATAACCACTAGCAATCAATCTGAGTTCGGAGTTTACCTCAATTCGATATAAGAATATCTGATTTGACTAAGTTTTAGGTATTAGATGCCAGGTTTTAGGTTTGATTTTTATGTAACCTGAGTTTTGCATAAGCTGAAAGCATTATTTTCTCCTAGTCGGAGAACCTTATAGCTTCCTAGAAATAACAATAAAATTGCCTTAGTCCGAACTTACGTACTTATAGATCATTGACTAATTGCCCTTTGTCCTTATTCCTGCCCCAATTTTTAATTGACTTCCTCTTTCTTACTAAAGACTAGATGATCTTTTTCAAAACTTACTAACACTGTATCCCCTTCTGTAAAAGCCATTTCTAAGATTTTCGTGGCAAGAGGATTTTCTAATTCTCTTTGTATTGCTCGTTTTAAGGGACGGGCGCCATAGATAGGATCATACCCCACATTAACGATATAATCCTGTGCTTCTGGGGTTAATTCAATGGCAATTCTTTGCTCACTCAACAGATTCTCAAGGCGTTTGAGTTGTAAAGTAACAATGTGCCTTAACTCATCTTTTTTCAAGCCGTGGAAAATGATTAAATCATCAATACGGTTGAGAAATTCAGGACGAAAGTGCTTTCTTAATGCCACTAATACTTTATCTTTCATCGGTTCATAATTGTTATCATCCCCTGCTAATTGGAGGATGTATTCACTGCCGATATTTGATGTCATAACAATAATAGTATTACGGAAATCTACTAAACGTCCCTGACTGTCGGTAATTCTACCATCGTCTAACACCTGCAAAAGAATATTAAAGACATCTCTATGTGCCTTTTCCACCTCATCTAACAATACCACTGAGTAAGGGCGACGACGTATGGCTTCCGATAATTGTCCTCCTTCTTCATAGCCTACATACCCCGGTGGTGCGCCAATAAGACGGGAAACTGCGTGTTTCTCCATGTACTCTGACATATCAATCCTCACCATTGCGTCTTCGGAGTCAAAGAGGAAACCTGCTAAAGCCCTAGCTAATTCTGTTTTTCCGACTCCTGTAGGTCCCATGAACAAAAATGACCCGATCGGTCTATTAGGGTCTTTCATTCCCGCCCTCGCACGTCTAATGGCGGCTGAAACGATAGATACCGCCTCGGTTTGTCCGATTACTCTTTCATGGAGATGGGATTCTAATTCGAGGAGTTTTTGTCTTTCGGTTTCTAAAAGGCGATTGAGGGGTATCCCTGTCCATCCTGCCACAATTTCGGCTATGTCTGCTTCGGTAACATCTTCCCTCAACATGGCGTTTTCTTGGGATTGAATTTCCAGTAATTTCGCCTCTTTTGCCTCTATATCTTGTTGTAGGGTTTCTAGTTTGCCATATTTAAGTTGAGCGGCAGTATTTAGATCATAAGCCCTTTCTGCCTGTTCTACTTGCAAACGCAGTTCTTCTTCTTCTTCTTTGAGGGCGTTAATTTCGTCTAAAAATTCTTTCTCGATTTGCCATTGGGATGACAATTCCCTCTGTTTCTTTTTCAATTCTTCTATTTCTTTGGAAATGCGATCGAGGTTTTCAAGGGTCATTTTATCGTTTTTTCCTTCCCCAGACAGAGATAGTTTTTCCATCTCTAATTGCATCAAACGGCGATCGAGGTTTTCTAACTCCACGGGTTTAGAGGTAATTTCCATCTTTAATTTAGCCGCCGCCTCATCCACTAAATCAATGGCTTTGTCGGGTAAAAAGCGCCCTGTGATATAACGATGGGATAAAGTTGCCGCCGCCACTAAAGCAGAGTCGTTGATTTTTACCCCGTGATGGACTTCGTAACGCTCTTTTAAACCTCTTAAAATGGAGATGGTATCCTCAACGCTAGGTTGTTTGACATAGACTTGCTGAAAACGCCTTTCAAGGGCTGGATCTTTTTCAATGTGTTTCCGATACTCATCAAGGGTACTCGCCCCAATACAACGCAATTCTCCCCTTGCTAACATGGGTTTGAGAAGGTTTCCTGCATCCATCGCTCCTCCTTCCCGTGAACCCGCACCGACTACAGTATGTAATTCATCTATAAATAAAATAATCTGTCCATCGGAGTTGATGACTTCTTTTAATACACCCCTCAATCTTTCTTCAAATTGCCCCCGATATTTCGCCCCTGCGATTAAACTTCCCATATCAAGGGAAATCAGTTGTCTATCTTTAAGAGAATCCGGTACATCACCATTAACAATTCTCTGCGCCAATCCTTCTGCGATCGCAGTTTTTCCTACTCCCGGCTCACCAATCAACACAGGGTTATTTTTGGAACGTCTGGACAATACTTGAATTACTCGACGCACTTCTTCATCCCTACCGATAACGGGATCAAGTTTTCCGGCTCTGGCTTCTTCGGTTAAATCCCGTCCAAATTTAGTTAAAGATGGTTCAGATTCAGTTTTTTCAGTCTTTTCTTCGGTTTCTGCTTCCATTTTCTCGATTTTAACTTTGAAATCTCTTACTTTCTGCTCAAAGTCTTGGGGATCGAGGTTAAAACTGCGTAAGGTTTTTTTTCCGATTCTTTGATCATCCGCAAAGGCAACCAATAAGTGAGAAACTCCGATATATTCATCCTGCCAACTAACCCGACAATTCTCGGCGCGATCGAGCATTTGATCTAAACTACGTCCTAAGTATAACTGATCCACACTATACATTCTCGGTTGACGGGTAGCAAAGGTTTGTAGTTGTTTCTGTAACCTGTTAATTTCAACGTTAGCCTTTTGGAATATTTGTACAGCAATGGTATCTTCTGCTAATAAAGCAAGGATTAAATGTTCTACCTCTAAATTTTGGTTTTTTAACTCCTTACAAATTTCTTGCGATCGCACGATCGCATCCCAAGCAATTTCAGTAAACTTATTTGGATCAGTTGGCTGCATTTTATGTCAATTATCGGTTTTCACAAATTTAATTATTAATCTTTTTTAACATAAGTGTCAAAGGTTATTTAGGTATCTCAATGTCAGTTCGGTTTAAGAATATCGGATAAGGGTAGATTTCAGGTTGCAGGAGGTAGGGGTTGAATATATTCAACCCTTACGGTGATGAGGGGGTTAGGGTATTGAGGTATTAGGGAGAAATTAATTAAAAACTTTTGCCCTCCCCTCTCTCGAGGGGGGATAAGGGGGGTTTGCCTCTTACCCTGTGCATCGTTACCCATTACTCATTGTCTTTGCTCCTTTTTGTTTCCGATTTCAGCAGATAATGCTAAAGTGGAGGGAGTATATTTTTTTAAAGTACGGGGAATAAATTTTAGTGAAACCGAACTTTAACAACAGAATAATTAATGTTAATGACTCTGGACTGGGTTGCTTACTCACCATAGTAATAGTTAGCCTATTATTGGGAGCAGTGGGTTTACAATGGGTTGTTAACAGCGTTTTAATTCTCATCGCTTTTTTAATTATTAGTCCTGTTATTGCTTTTTGGGGTTTTCGTTGGTGGTTAAAAAGAAATTTAGTAGAGGATTCATGCCCTGTCTGTAACTATACTTTTACTGGCTTTAATAATACTGATTGTCGTTGTCCTAATTGTGGCGAATCTCTCCGAGTAGAGTCTGGAAAATTTACAAGAGAAACTCCACCTGGTACAATTGACGTGAAAGCAGTAGATGTGGATGTTTCTGGAAACAATAACGAGTAATTTAAGAAAATTCTTTTTCCTGACAGGCTTCACAAATTCCAAAAAACTCCAAAGTGTGGTAGTACAGCTTAAAGTTTTGAGAAGAACACCACTGATTGAACATATCATCAACGGGACATAATTTCTGTTTTAAAAGAAAAGATTCTCCACAATTAATACAATTAAAATGGTGTGTGTGATGGTGATTATCACTAATTAAAGAATATAAAGATTCACCGTTTAAACTATTTCTTTCTTGAACAAATCCCTTAAGGTGCAAAGTATTGAGAGTTCTGTAAACCGTTGCTAAACCTATTTTTAACTTACTTTCTCTTAATTTTATATATAATTCTTGTGCTGTAATTTCTTGATTAATAGATTTTAGTATTTGCAATATTTTTTGTTGATTTTTAGTAAGTTTAATAAGCATTTTTTTGTTTATTATTTTAATCGCTAAATAATATATTTTAGATAATTTTAAATACTTTTAATACTTTATCATTCTTGAGAAAATTTCTTTCAATCGTTTTTATTGTCAAAAATTGTCTTCATTCTGTTCATATTTTATGATAATGATTATCATTTTAGTAAAATGTTATTATATCGTCCTCGTCGTTTACGTCGCACAGAAGCACTACGATCAATGGTGCAAGAGAATCATCTCACGGTGAATGATTTAATTTATCCTATCTTTGTCATGGAAGGAGAAAATATCAAACAAGAAATCCCCTCCATGCCTAACTGTTATCGCTACTCCCTCGACTTATTGTTAAAGGAAGTACAAGAAATTTATGATTTGGGTATAAATTCGATCGCACTTTTTCCCTTAATAGAAGAAAATAAAAAGGATAACGAAGGAAAAGAAAGCTATAACCCAGAAGGGCTAGTGCAACGCAGTATAAAAACGATTAAAGCCGAAATACCTAAAATAACAGTAATTACCGATATAGCCCTTGATCCTTACTCAGTTTATGGTCATGATGGTATCGTTAGAGATGGAGAGATATTGAATGATGAAACTGTAGAAGTATTAGTCAAAATGGCATTATCCCACGCCGAAGCAGGAGCGGATATGGTTGCCCCCTCAGATATGATGGATGGTAGAATTGGAGCAATTAGACAGGCATTAGATAAAGAAGGATGGATAAATACAGGAATCCTCGCCTACTCAGCAAAATACGCCTCAGCTTATTATGGGCCATTTCGGGATGCTTTAGAATCTGCACCTCAATTCGGCGATAAAAAAACCTATCAAATGGATTACGCCAACGGAAAAGAAGCTATTAAAGAAGTTGCTTTAGACATCAAAGAAGGTGCAGATATGGTAATGATCAAACCTGCTTTAGCTTATTTAGATATTATTAGACGGGTAAGAGACTATACCAATTTACCCGTAGTTGCCTATAACGTTAGTGGTGAGTATTCGATGATAAAAGCCGCTAGTCAAAGAGGATGGATTGATGAGGATAAAGTAGTGTTAGAAACCCTTACCAGTATGAAAAGAGCAGGTGCAGACTTGATTTTAACCTATTTCGCCAAACAAGTAGCCCAACAATTAAAGAAATAGTCATCATAAATTATAATTTTGTGCTGGCTCGTAGTAACCCCTTTAGGGGTTATCAAACTGGTGAATAGTATCATGCTTATTATCTTTTTTATATTTTTTTGTAAAATAATTTAAATTTATCTTAAAAAAAATTCAACCTCATATTCTTGAAGTATCATGAATTAAGTTAATCTGATTTATAGGAGGATTTATATGATTTTTTATCAATTTCTATCATACCTCTTTTACTACTATTACAATCCCTTGTTTCGTACTTTGTCTTCTACTGAAAACGATGTTTATCTTATATTTTAAAGGAGAAAAATAATGTTGGAAATTAACACGAAACTAACGGAAAAAACAGCAGATAAATTAGCGTATATTCAAACTCAAACCCAAGAGGAAATAAATCAGATTTTGGAATTAGCCATTGATAATTATTACCAAAAAATAAAAGGTAAGCAAAAAACATCTTTAGAATTATTAGAAGAATCGGGATTAATTGGTTGTATTTCTGCTGAACCTTATTTATCAACTAATTATAAATCTGTTATTGGTGAAGGATTAGAGTCTAAATATGATCATTGTTGATACTGGTTTTTGGATTTCTTTATTTAATGATAAAGATCAATACCATCAAAGGGCAAAAAAAACTTTAGCAAAATATTCATCTGAACCTTTAGTTATTACTTGGAGTGTTTTGACAGAGAATTGTCATTTATTGTTACAGCGTTCGATTACAAAACAGAAAGGGGTAGAAAAACAAGTACAATTAATTAATCTTTTTGACCAATATCCAGAAATGTTTAAAATATTCAACATTAGAGAACATCATTTTCCGAAAATGAAAGAACTAATGAAAAAATATGCAAATTTACCAATAGATTTGGCTGATGCTTCTTTGATTGTTTTAGCGGAAGATTTAGGAGATGGGCGAATTTTATCTGTAGATAATCGAGATTTTAATGCTTATCGTTGGAAGCAGACATATCCTTTTACCAATCTTTTTTTTGATTATGAATAAATAACATTTATTCTATGCTTTTGTAAGATTATAAAAAACATAATCGCTTTATTTAATCGATATGGTAGAGATAAAATCAAGTTGTTATTAGCTTAAAAGACGATCGAACTTTACAAGGTTATGAGTGTTATTAGCTTTTAAATTATATTCTATTGTCCTGAACGTATTAATAATTTTAGCGAAAAAGATTGAATCTCAACCTCTTGTCAAAATAAATGATAACGATTATCATTTTAAACAGTCTCATCAACCAAAAATATGACATACACAGAATCTTCTATCATCAAGTCTGCTAACCAGAATAATTCTTTGCCTAACCTCATCACAGAATCACAACCTCCCGTAACAGAAGCGGATATGATTCAAGCAGTTAGAACATTATTACTAGGGTTAGGGGAAAATCCTGACAGAGAAGGATTAAAAGACACTCCCAAAAGAGTAGTAAAAGCCTTAAAATTTCTCACCTCTGGTTATGGTCAATCCCTCGATGAATTGTTAAATGGTGCAGTATTCCATGAAAACGCCAATGAAATGGTATTAGTGAGAGACATCGATTTATTTAGCTCCTGTGAGCATCATATACTACCAATTTTAGGTAGAGCGCACGTTGCTTATATTCCGAATGGTAAAGTGATTGGTTTATCGAAAATTGCCCGTATTTGCGAAATGTATGCAAGAAGATTGCAAGTGCAAGAACGCTTAACCGCTCAAATTGCCGATGCTTTACAAGGTTTATTGCAACCTCAGGGTGTAGCAGTGGTTATCGAAGCAACTCATATGTGTATGGTGATGCGAGGAGTGCAAAAACCCGGCTCTTGGACTTCTACCAGTGCATTACGAGGCGTATTTAATGATGATGCCAAAACTCGTCAGGAGTTTATGAATTTAATTCAACATCGTCCCACTTTTAACAGTTAATATTGGTAGGCTAAAGTATTGGCGGATAAAGAAAAGTAAAACAGGCATCTTGCCTGTGATAAAAATAATTTTTATTATGCCTCTTGCCTTGTCTTTCTTAAATTCTTAATTCTTAATTTTTAATTCTTAATTTATGGATAGTTTAATTTTACCTAAAAGAGGTTTACCAGTTACTATTATTACCGGGTTTTTAGGTAGTGGTAAAACTACTTTATTAAATCATATTTTGACCAATAATCAGGATTTAAAAGTTGCTATTTTAGTTAATGAATTCGGAGATATTGACATCGACAGTCAGTTACTAATATCTGTAGAAGAAAATATGGTAAGTCTTAGTAATGGCTGTATTTGTTGCACTATAAATGATGATTTACTGGATACAGTTTTTCAAATTTTAGAAAGTGATAAAAAAATTGATTACTTAATAGTAGAAACAACAGGAGTTGCCGATCCTCTTCCTATTATTTTAACTTTTTTAAGTCCAGAATTAAGAGATTTAATTCGTCTTGACTCTGTATTAACTTTAATTGATGCGGATAATTTTACTTCTGAACATTTTGATAGTGATGCGGCTTTAAAACAAATTATTTACGGCGATATTATTATTTTAAATAAGGTTGATTTAGTTTCAGAAACCAAAATTAAACAATTAGAAGAGGACATTTTATGTATTAAAAATAGAGCAAATATTTTATGTTCTCAATATGGAAAAGTACCTTTACCTCTTATCTTAGATATTAATAGTCATAACTCTAATAATTATAGTCTTGAAAAATCAAAACAAAAACAACATCATCACCATCATAATCACGATCATGATCATGATCATCACCATTCCCATCATTTAGAAATTGATGGTTTTATTTCTATTTCTTTTGAGTGCGATCGCCCTTTTAATGTAGATAAATTTCAGAACTTTATTACCGATAATATCATGAGTCAGGTATATAGAGCAAAAGGAATTTTATGGTTTGCTGAAAGTCAACTAAAACATATTTTTCAATTAAGCGGTAAAAGATACGATATTGATACAGAGGAATGGCAAACAAATCCTAAAAATCAGTTAGTAATGATAGGTAGAAATATTGACGAAAATCAATTAAAAACTAAACTAAAAGAATGCCTTGTTAGTTAATAGTTAATAATAAATAGTTGATATAATAACTGCTCATTAATTTTGAATCATATTTGAATAACTTTAGCTTTAAGCCATCAAATTCATTTGTTGGCATTATGTTGATTGTAATTTAGACAAACAATCTATTGCTGATACTTTGGGAGATTTTTGTCTGGAAGATTCTGCTGTTTATTTTTATCAACAACAAATTAAGGAGTCTTTGAGTAACTGAATTGTTTTACCAGAAAAATTTGATCGGACAACTTTTTAAAATAACATTAATAAAGTACCATACAGTTAATTTCCGTTTAATTTTATGCGAATATTATTCATCCCTAGGGCTTGAAATCGCCAAACAAAAACCACAGAAGCGATCGCTACCGCAATTAATAGTCCTAACCATAAGCCAATAACATCCAAATTCCAACTAAATGCCAACCAATAACCACAGATTAAGCCAATGCACCAGTAGAATAGAAAACTCAAAATCATTGGCACACGGGTATCCTGTAAGCCCTGCAACGCTCCATAGGCAATTTTCTGAACTCCATCAAAGATATGTGCGATCGCTCCAACCCTCAGAATAGAAACAGCTAGAGAGACAATGGGTTCGCTTTCTGGTTTGAGAACGTCAATATAAAGCCCCACAATTTGTTGAGGGAATACTAACAGCACAACTACAATAACAGTAGTCCATAAAGTACCAAGTACAATACCCACCAACCCCGCTTGGCGAATTCCCACCATATTATTTTGTCCAAACCATTTACCAACTCTGGCAGTTGCGGCAAATGACATACCCAATGGCACCATATAAATGATATTGATGGTTTGAAAAACAATTTGATGGGCGGCTAATCCATTAGCACCAAATTCTGCTACAAGATAGCTTACAACTGTATAAGTTCCAATTTCAAGGGTAGAAAACACCCCTATAGGTAGCCCTATTTTAAACAATTTCCAGAGTTTTTTAGGTTTTAACTGATATAGACTTGAAAAGAACTTATAACTTTCAAAATGATGACTAACAGAAAGATAGATAATTAAAGCGACAAACATCCCCCATAATGTAACGGTAGAAGCTAAAGCCAATCCTGCTAATTCTAACCGAGGAAATCCCAATGCACCAAACCCCAACACATAGTTCCCTAAAATATTAAGCCCTGTTCCTATGGTTACAATCAAAAAAATGGGACGTGCTTGGGATAATGCAGAAACAACACCTCGCAACATAGCGAAGCCCAAGGCTGGAAATAACCCCCATAACATAATATCAAGATATGTTTTGACTGATTTTAACATAGTTTCATCTAATCCTAATCCACTCACTAAGCTATCAAAATGGGCTGTTGCGACCATAATGGGAATAGATAGGAGTAATGATAGCCATAATCCTTGTCGAGTAAATTGTTCGATGTCTGTTTTATTCTCTGCACCATAGGCAGTTGCCACTAAAGGAGTAACGCCCATAACGATTCCACTGGTAGCTATCATAATGGAGAAAAAAGTAATCGAAGCTAAGCCACCAGCGGCTAAAATCTCGTTTCCCAAGTGTCCCATCATCACGGTATCAGCAAATCCTGTAGTTAATTGTGCTACTTGAGCTCCAGCTAGGGGAACAGCTAGTTTTAAAAATTCCTGTGCTTCAGTACGAATACTTAATTTTTCATTATTAGGAATGGTCATATTAAAAAACTTCAGTGTTATTTTATAGTTTCTGCAATACTTTAAAAGGACTAGATTTTTGTTTGTAGAATTTGATTGTCTTTTGATTCATGGCAGTAGTGTCAGTGTTAGCGAAAAATTAACTCCTGAAACTTCCACTTTAACTATTTTGGATCGCATTAATCGAGTTAATGTTAATTACTATATTTAGTGCGCGATCGCATCTCACTTTTAATTACCAACTACAAACAGGTTTAATAAAATCAACGGTAACGACACTAGAGGGTATTTCCACGACTCAAACTCAAGAAACCAAAAATAAAAATCTAGTGGGTATTGGCAGAGTAAATAAAAATTCTCATCAAGGTACTTACACTATATATAATCCCTACAATAATCAATTAGAATTTAGGCATATTAGCTATTCATAGCTTAAAATTAACCAACCAAAGACTTCTTTCACCATAAAAGTTATTATATAGAATAAACTAGAAATTATAGTTCTCATGGCAAAAATAGAAACTAGAACTGAACCTATGGTGTTGAACATGGGTCCTCATCATCCCTCAATGCACGGGGTTTTGAGACTCATTGTCACCTTAGATGGAGAAGATGTAATCGACTGTGAACCTGTAATCGGTTACTTACACCGAGGCATGGAAAAAATTGCCGAAAATCGCACTAATGTTATGTTTGTGCCTTATGTGAGCCGTTGGGATTATGCGGCGGGGATGTTTAACGAAGCCATTACCGTTAACGCACCTGAAAAATTGGCAGACATAGAAGTACCCAAACGGGCGCAATATATCCGAGTGATTATGCTAGAGTTGAATCGCATTGCAAATCACCTTCTTTGGCTTGGGCCTTTTCTAGCAGATGTTGGCGCACAAACTCCCTTTTTCTATATTTTCCGTGAAAGAGAGATGATTTATGATCTCTGGGAAGCGGCCACAGGGATGCGCTTAATCAACAATAACTATTTTCGTATTGGTGGGGTTGCCGTAGATTTGCCCTATGGTTGGGTTGACAAATGCGAAGATTTTTGCGATTATTTCTTGCCCAAAGTGGACGAGTATGAGAAGTTAATCACCAATAACCCTATTTTCCGTAAACGGGTGGAAGGAGTAGGAGTGATTACCCGTGAACAAGCTATCAACTGGAGTTTATCTGGTCCTATGTTGCGCGGCTCCGGAGTAAAATGGGATTTACGCAAGGTCGATCGCTATGAATGCTATGATGACTTTGATTGGGATGTACAGTGGGAAACTGCCGGAGATTGTTTTGCCCGTTATATCGTGCGAATCCGTGAAATGCGCGAATCCGTGAAAATTATTCGCCAAGCCTTAAAAGGTTTACCCGGTGGCCCTTACGAGAATTTAGAAGCAAAAAGATTACAGGAAGGCAAAAAATCAAAATGGAATGATTTTGAATATCAATACATCGCCAAAAAAGTACCTCCTACCTTTAAAATACCTGCTGGAGAGCATTATGTACGCATGGAAAGCGGTAAGGGTGAGTTAGGGGTGTTTATTGTCGGTAACGATGATGTTTTCCCCTGGCGTTTCAAAATTAGAGCTCCTGATTTCAATAATTTACAGATTCTACCTGAACTGCTTAGAGGTGTAAAAGTTGCTGATATTATGGCAATTCTCGGTAGTATTGATGTCATTATGGGTTCTGTCGATCGCTAGTTTTGAGTAGGAAGTGAGGAGTAGGGAGATAGGGAAGCATGGGAGGATGGGGAAGATGGAGAAAAAATCTTCATTTATCCGACACCTGAAACCTCTAAATTCTAAATTCTGAATTTTACATTCTTCTCTATTCTCTTTTCTTCATTCTTCATTTTTAATTTTTAATTTTTTGAATATGTCAAATAATCCCCGTCAAGTAGCGTTTCAGGCTTTAGAAGATATTTACCAAAATCATGCTTATACCGATATTGCTTTAGATAGAGCCTTAAAAAATAATTCCCTTTCAAGAAGTGGGTTGCATAGTAAATCCTTTCAAGATCGCGCCTTAGTATCTGAGTTAGTATATGGTATAGTGAGGAGAAAAAGAACTTTAGATAGTATTATCAATCAATTTGCCAGTAAAAAAGCCTCTCAACAACCGTTAAAACTGAGAATTATTCTGCAATTAGGGTTATATCAAATACGCTATCTCGATAAAATTCCAGCCTCGGCGGCAGTCAATACCAGTGTGGAATTGGCGAAAAAAAACGGTTTAAGTAAAATATCGGGAGTGGTTAATGGTATTTTGAGATCATACTTGCGTCAAAGTGCCGATGGTGATCCTTTGATTCTACCTTCTGATAAAATTGCTTATCTAGGAGTAAAATACAGTTTTCCTGATTGGATTGTTAAACTCTTTATTGATCAATTTAGTTATCAAAAAACAGAGGCTCTTTTAGACTGGTTTAATAATACTCACCATATCGATTTAAGAACAAATATTATCAAAATAAATAGAGAAAATCTGCAAAATAAGCTATTAGAAAATAATATAGAGACATTTTTATTGAAAGAAGCTCAAGGTTTAAGGTTAAGCAAAGCCGTGGGAAATATAGGTAATTTAGAAGAATTTAAACAGGGATTGTTCACTATTCAAGACGCAAGTGCGCAGTTAGTAACTCATTTACTCAATCCCCAAGCAGGAGAGACAATTATTGATGCCTGTGCCGCACCGGGGGGGAAAACGACTCATATAGCTGAGTTAATGGGAGATAAGGGCAAAGTTATTGCTATAGACACCTACGCTAAACGTCTCGAAAAAATCAAGGAAAATGCCACGAGATTGGGTTTAACTTGTATTGAAGTAAAAGAGGGAGATAGTAGTGAGTTAACAGAGTGGGAAAATCAAGCGGATAGAGTTTTAGTAGATGTACCCTGCTCAGGTTTAGGCACATTACACACAAATCCAGATATTCGTTGGCGTAAAAAACCAGAAGAGATAGAAAAATTAACTAGATTACAGCAGAAAATATTAACCAATGCCAGTAAATGGGTGAAAAATGGCGGTATTTTAGTTTATGCAACTTGTACCCTTAATCAAAAAGAAAATGAAAATATAGTCACCGAATTTTTGGCAAACCATCCTCAATGGCAGTTAGACACAAAAAATAATAATTTCCTTGATAATTATTCGCTACCATCAAAGGGAATGATCAAAATATTTCCTCCTGATGACAATATGGATGGATTTTTCATAGCAAAATTAATTAAAGGAGAAGTTTAAATGAGTAAGGAGAATAAAACTAAGTTATTAATTAAGATTCTAGTGGGTGCGGCTTGGATTGATGGGGTAATTCAGGCAGAAGAAAGAGAATATTTAAAAAAAGTTGTCACTGAAAATCACCTAGAAAATGATCCAGAAATAAAGTCTCTCCTCTCGGAAATTAAACCGATAAATGCCCAAGAATGTTATCAATGGCTAGAAGATTATCTCGGTAACAGTCCCAAAACA
This sequence comes from Cyanobacterium aponinum PCC 10605, assembly GCF_000317675.1. NCBI lineage: Bacteria > Bacillati > Cyanobacteriota > Cyanophyceae > Chroococcales > Geminocystaceae > Cyanobacterium > Cyanobacterium aponinum. The sequence goes on along the minus strand of NC_019776.1, from coordinate 3,950,712 downwards.
GAAGATTATCAAAAGTTACTTGAGGCAATTAGTGCTTTGGTTTACAGTGATGGTGATATTGACATTCAGGAAGCAAAACTCTTGAGTCGTCTGCAAGATTTAGAACCTAATGGAGATAATAAGTCTATTCCAAAACAAATTTTACAGTCTATTAAAAAGATATATCAAAAAGCGATCGCAACTTAAAGGATAATATTCTTCAATCCGAGGTTCACAAACCCATTTTTTCATGAACGGTTAATTAGGAATCCCTTGTCAAATTTGATCCAGTCCATGATAATCTTGAAAGTGGCAAATTTTATTATAAATTAACATTTACTTAAGGTAAATTAAAACTATATCAGCATGGTTGCAGTACAAGAAAAAACAAACGTCGGTAAAATCACCCAGATTATTGGACCGGTGGTTGACGCTGAATTTCCTAGTGGCAGTCTTCCCCGTATTTATAATGCCCTTCGTGTTGAAGGTACTAATTCCGCAGGTGAAAAAGTAGCAGTTACCTGTGAAGTACAACAACTCCTCGGGGATAACCAAGTTCGTGCAGTATCGATGAGTACTACCGATGGTTTAGTCAGAGGAATGGAAATTGTTGACACTGGTGCACCTATTAGCGTTCCCGTTGGTAAAGCAACTTTAGGACGTATCTTCAACGTTTTAGGTGAACCCGTTGACAACAAAGGTGATGTTAATACCTCCGAAACTTTCCCCATTCACCGCAAAGCCCCTGCTTTTACAGAATTAGATACCAAACCTACCGTTTTTGAAACTGGTATTAAAGTTGTGGACTTATTAACCCCCTATCGTCAAGGTGGTAAAATCGGTTTGTTTGGTGGTGCAGGTGTTGGTAAAACCGTTATTATGATGGAATTAATCAACAACATTGCTATTCAACACGGTGGTGTATCTGTGTTTGGTGGTGTGGGTGAGCGTACCCGTGAAGGAAATGACCTCTACAACGAAATGATTGAATCTAAGGTTATCGATCCTGATAATCCTGAAAATTCCAAAATCGCTCTTGTTTATGGTCAGATGAACGAACCCCCCGGAGCTAGAATGCGCGTAGGTTTATCTGCTTTAACTATGGCGGAATATTTCCGTGATGTTAACAAACAAGACGTATTACTATTTATTGATAATATTTTCCGTTTCGTTCAAGCTGGTGCTGAAGTATCTGCGTTATTAGGTAGAATGCCTTCTGCGGTAGGTTATCAGCCCACTCTTGGTACTGACGTGGGTGATTTACAAGAGCGTATTACCTCCACTAAAGAAGGTTCTATCACCTCTATTCAAGCGGTTTACGTTCCTGCGGACGACTTAACCGATCCCGCTCCTGCTACTACCTTTGCTCACTTAGATGGTACTACAGTATTGTCTCGTAATTTAGCGGCTAAAGGTATTTATCCTGCGGTTGATCCTTTAGGTTCTACCAGCACCATGTTACAAGCTAGTATCGTAGGGAAAGAACACTATGAAACTGCTCGTGCGGTACAGTCCACCTTACAACGTTATAAAGAGTTACAAGATATTATTGCCATTCTCGGTTTAGATGAATTATCTGAAGAAGATCGTATTGTGGTCGATCGCGCTCGTAAAATTGAGCGTTTCTTGTCTCAACCTTTCTTTGTTGCAGAAGTATTCACTGGTAGCCCTGGTAAATATGTTTCTTTAGAAGATACCATCAAAGGTTTCCAAAAAATCCTCTCTGGTGAATTAGATGATTTACCAGAACAGGCTTTCTACATGGTAGGAAACATTGATGAGGCGATCGCTAAAGCCGAAAAAATGAAAGGCTAAAACCCTTAAGAATCTGTAGAGGTGTGTTATCGCATCTCTACCCTATTTATTTACCTCATTTCGATACAAATATATGGTATTTAGGCAGGTTTCAGGTATCGGGTAGCAGGTTTCAGGTAAAGATTTTCAGAAATCTTGATTATTCAATCAAAGAATTGAAAAAGAATCAATTAAAATAAATATACTTTTTGTGAATTTTTTAACCTGACACCTAACACCTGACACCTGACACCTTTACACCATTAGAAATTTTATATCGAATTCAGGTTATCTATAAACATAAGGCTATTAAATCTTAAATTTATCTTTGAATTATGACTTTAACGGTAAGAGTAATTACTCCCGATAAAATTGTCTGGGATCAAACTGCTCAAGAGGTAATTCTTCCTAGCAGTACTGGACAGTTGGGTATTTTAACAGATCACGCTCCCCTGTTAACTAGCCTTGATGTAGGTGTTATGCGTGTACGCCCTGATAATAAAGAATGGAAATCCATTGCTGTTATGGGTGGTTTTGCAGAAGTTGAAAACAATGAGATTAAGGTTTTAGTTAATGGAGCTCAATTGGGAGAAACTATTGATAAAGAACAAGCTCAAATTGCAGTCAATGAGGCTCAAACAGCTTTAGATCAAGCCACAGCAAAAGGCGATCGCCGTGAGCAAATGAAGGCTACTCAACAATTGAAAAAAGCCAAAGCTAGATTACAAGCCGCCAGTTAATCAATAATGAAGCTAGTTTGTATCTAAGTTTACTGGTTAGGGTAGGGAAAAGGGAAACCCCCCCTGTTTTTCCTTTTAAGGGAAGAAGTTAAGTGCTTAAGTCATTTTTAAACTTCACCCTAAAACCCCCTTTATCCCTACTCATTATTATTGGTTATAATATACCTAAGTGGAGAGATGGCAGAGTGGTTGAATGCGGCAGTCTCGAAAATTGCTAAGGGGTAACACCCTTCGAGGGTTCAAATCCCTCTCTCTCCGTTTGCAGACATAGCTAGTCCTGCTAACCATCCTGTAGTCCAAGCATTCTGAAAGTTGAATCCCCCCGTCACTCCATCAACGTCTAAAATTTCTCCTGCAAAATATAAATCGGGGCATTTTTTACTCATCATTGTTTTAAAATCTATCTCCTTTAAACTCACTCCTCCACAAGTAACAAATTCATCTTTAAATACTCCTTTCCCTTGAATTTGATATACACCCCTTATTAATTCTTCTGTCAATTTATCTATCTCTTTTTTTGTAATTTCAGCCCAAGTTTTATCCCGATTAGTTAGGCTATAGGTAACTAAACTTTGCCATAGTCTTTTTGGTAAATCAAAGCCATGATAATTAATAACTTTTTGTTTAGCTACGGTGTTTTTACAATTAATTAACTCTTCCTTGACTGATTCATAATTCCTTTGAGGAAGCCAATTAATAATCAACGGTATATTATACTTATTATCATGTAAAATCCTTGCTCCCCATGCCGACAATTTTAGAGTAGCAGGTCCACTTATACCCCAATGGGTGACTAATAAAGCACCATTTTGCTCTAATTTTTTCCCTTTTTTAAGAGATAATTTCAACTGGACATCATCACAAGTAATTCCTGCTAAATCTGCTAGACGTGGGTCTTTTATTTTAAAGGTAAATAAAGAGGGAATAGGAGTTTGTATCGTATGCCCCAATTTTTTCGCCCATTGATAACCATTAGGATTACTTCCAGTGGCAATTAGGATTTTTTCAGCTTTAATTATTTCCCCTGATTTAAGAGTAATATTAAAGCCTAATTCTGATTTATCAATATCCTTAACGGGAGTTTGAGTATAAATTTTTATCCCCAATTGAGTAGCAGTGTCGGTTAAACAGTCAATAACTGTTTGAGAGTTATCGGTGATGGGAAACATACGCCCATCGCTTTCAGTTTTTAACTTAACTCCTCGTTTCTCAAACCAGTTAATGGTATCTTGGGGTTGAAAACGAGAAAAAGCACCTCTTAATTCCCTGCCACCACGGGGATAATTATTGACTAATTCTGAGGGATTAAAGCAATGATGGGTAACGTTACATCTACCTCCCCCGGAAATTTTAACTTTTGTTAGGGGTTGTTTTCCTGCTTCTAGGATACTCACCGTTACATGAGGATAAACAGATGCGCAATTTATTGCACCAAAAAACCCCGCTGCACCCCCTCCAATGACTACTATTTGCGATTTTTTTATCATTTATCTTAACCTATGTCCCACGCCACGAATTTTACCAAACTCTAGGCTCAAACTCGGATGAATTAAGAATTGTCATATTTTCTCTTGATTGGGGCTGTAGGTTGGGTAGAGGAAACGAAACCCAACTTTTATGATCTTTAGGTTAGGTTTAATTTTTGATAAAATAATGGGAATTTAATCTATAAGAATTTCATGTCATATAAAGATATTATTACTATACAATCAGGAAAAAGAAGTGGAAAACCTTGTATTAGAGGAATGAGAATTACCGTTTATGATGTTCTTTCCTATCTCGCTTCGGGAATGACTTATGAAGAAATATTAAACTATTTTCCTTATTTAACCAAAGAAGATATTTTGGCTTGTTTAAGTTATGCAGCCGATCGTGAACGTTAAACTCTTTTGGTGAATTAATGAAATTGCTTTTTGACCATAATTTATCACCACGTCTAGTTAATATTATTAGAATTCTCCATGAACTTAGACTAACGAAAACCGCAATTACTATAGAATTTAATTTATATGGATATTACCTGTAGAAGAAAGTGGAAAATTTAAGTAAGGAAAAGACAAAATATGTCTAAAAAGAATCAATCAAATTAAGGACAAGGTTGTATATTGCAATTGCGACGACCCTCGAATTAGCAATTTCTTTAATTATTTTGCTTCAAACTTCAAAGAGTTAGGCCTTAAAAAATTAATAACTGCTTGTTATAGAGAACAAGTAAGAGATTTATTTAATACAGAAGAAAATGAAAATGGTTTTTTCTTTGAATATACAGGTACAGAAGGAGAAAAAAACAAACCAAGTTCAACAGACATTGTTTACTTTAAAGGGGATGGGGATTTTCGTAGTGCTGAAAGTATTGAACTATTAAAGCAGTCCGATATTGTTGTTACTAACCCCCCATTTTCATTATTTAGAGAGTATGTAGCTCAATTAGTTAAATATGATAAAAAGTTCTTGATAATTGGCAATATTAATGCAATAACCTATAAAGAAATTTTTAAACTAATTAAAGAAAACAAAGCGTGGTTAGGAATAAATCTTGGTAGAGGTATTTCTGGTTTTATTGTCCCCGAACACTATAAACTTTATGGAACTGAGGCTCGGATTGATAGCTTAGGAAATAGGATCGTTTCTCCAAATAATTGCCTATGGTTAACTAATTTAGATAATTTTAAACGGCACGAAGATATTGCACTCACAAAAAGATATTTTGGGAACGAAGTTGAATATCCAAAATATGACAATTATGATGGAATCAATGTTAATAGAACACAAGATATACCTTTAGATTATCAAGGGGTTATGGGTGTGCCAATAACATTTTTACATAAATTTAATCCCGCTCAATTTGAAATAATTAAATTCAGAAAAGGCAATAATGAAAAAGATTTATCAACAAATGGGAAATGTCCCTATTTTAGAATTCTAATCAAAAATAAACGAATACAAAATAAAATAATTGAAAGTACAGGAATAGAAGTAAAGATGGTCGATGGAAATTCTAACATAAATCTGAGTTCACCTCAGTTTGAGATAAAATGTTATACTAATTTGATCGCATCTTAACTAAGGTTTAAAACTTTTTATCTAATCCAGCCTGTTTACAAATTTGATTGGCAGTTATTCGATCGAACAAATTATGACGTTTGACAGGAATTGTTATATTATCGTTAGTATAGATTGAATGATTACCACCTTCTCTTAAAAGATAAAAACCATTACCCTCTAAATATTTGATTAAATCTTTTCTCTTGACTGACATTAGGCAACCTCAATCGATAAGGTTTCAATAATATCCTCATCATTGAGAGGAATTGTTTTGCCTTGTTGTTGATATGCCAATATCATCTCATTTAAAGCATCTTCTAGCAGAAAACGACATTCTCTAAGACTTTTTCCTTCTGTAATGACTTCTTGCCATTCAATTATTTGCCCCATATACCCCGAAGGAATTTTTGTATATTTAGCAGTGTATTTATATCTCATAAAATATTTTGTTTTTCAAAAAACCTAAAATAATCCCTATCTTTATCTTTTATTGACAAGAATTTTACTATAGTTTGGGTTGAATAATGTCCAACCCTTTGTTAACTTAATCTAACTGGCTAACAACCCACTATGTCTTAATAATGCCTCAGTTTTAGGCTCTCTACCTCGGAATTTTTTGAATATTTCCATCGGTGATAGACTACCTCCCAAAGCTAAAACCGTATCACGGAAACGTTGCCCAACGGTTTTCACTTCTTCCTCATTGTCTAAACCTACTTCTTCAAAAGCAGAAAACGCATCCGCACTCAAAACTTCCGCCCATTTATAGCTATAGTATCCTGCGGCGTAACCTCCAGCGAAGATATGCCCAAAGCTACACAAGAATCTGTCTTCAGGTAAAGGTTTCATTACTGTAGTTGTCTCAGAGATGCGATCGCGCAATTGATGGGGAGTTTCGCCACTATGGGGTTGATAACGGGAATGTAACTCTAAATCAATAATACTGAAATGTAATTGACGTAACATAGAAGAGCCACTCATATAATTTTTAGACGCCACTAACTTATCGTAATAGTGAGAAGGCAAAATTTCCCCCGTTTCATAGTGTTTAGCCATACCAAAGAGAGTATTTTTTTCCAAACACCAATTTTCCATAAACTGACTAGGTAACTCCACTGCATCCCATTCCACGTTATTAATACCCGCCGCTCCCGGGTAGTCAATAACCGTTAACATATGTTGTAAACCATGGCCAAACTCATGGAAAAGGGTTTCCACATCCGCAAAAGTCATCAAACTAGGTTTACCATCCACTGGAGGAGTTTGATTACAGGTTAAATAAGCCACCGGTAAACGATTAACCACCTCGCCATTAACCTCAAATTTTGCCCTACCTAAACAGTCATCCATCCAAGCACCTCCCCGTTTTTCCGAGGGGCGAGAATAAGCATCTAAATAGAAATGGGCGATAACCTCATTATCATTATTGCTGACTTGAAAATATTGGACATCCTCATGCCAGACAGGGGCTTCTCCATTAGCAGGGGTGATAGTGACACCGAAAATCCGTTTTGCTAACCCAAATAAACCGTCTAACACTTGATTTAAAGGGAAATAGGGGCGTAATTCTTCCTCAGTGAAATTAAATAACTTTTCTCTTTGTTTTTCTGCCCAATAGCTCACATCCCAAGGTTGCAAATCATCAGAATTGGCAAATTCTTTTAATTGGGCTAATTCCTGTTTTGCACTTTCAAAACTAACAACTCTCAATTCTTCCAAGAGTTTTTCCACGGACTCCACATCGTCAGCCATCTTTTTAGCAAGGCTTACTTCAGCATAATTATCGTAACCCAAAAGATTAGCTAATTCAAGACGCAAACTTAAAATTTTATCAATAAGAGGATTATTATCATATTCTCCTCCTCCTGCTCGACTGATAAAAGCCCGATAGACTTTTTCTCTTAAATCTCTTCTTTCACTGAATTTGAGAAAAGGCACGTAACTCGGATAATCTAAGGTTATCACCCAAGGACCGTTTTCCGCAGTGGCATTTTCATCCCCTTCATTTTTGGCGGTTTGAGCGGCTAGGCTGAGTAAACTAGGAGGCAATCCCGCCACTTCTTCGGATGTAGTTAGCTTTAACTTAAAGGCTTTAGTAGCATCGAGGACATTATTAGAGAAATTAGTAGATAACTGTGCTAATTCAAGTTGAATTTGATTAAAACGCTCTTTTTTCTCTCCTTCTAAGGCAACTCCTGACAATTCTGCTTCTTTAATGGCTGATTCGACAATTCTTTTTTGAGCAAAGTCTAAATTATCCCATTGTTGAGAATCTCTGAGAGCAACGAATCCCTTGTATAAAGGTTGACTTTGGGCGACTCGATTGGCAAATTGTACTAATTCTGGTTGTACTGCTTCATAAGCCTCTCGCAATTGGGGACTATTTTTCACTCCCATTAAATGCCCAATTATACCCCAAGTCCAACGCAATCTTTCTTCAATTAAATTAAGGGGAATCACTAAACCTTCCCATGTAGGTTGAAGGTTATTTTCTAACTCCTGCACTTGGGTTTCTAAAGTGGGTAAAAGTTCCTTAACTGCGGGTACAATATGCTCAGGTTTAATTTCAGGAAAAGAAGGTAATCCTTCGCCTTTGAGTAAGGGGTTATGATTGCTCATGAAATTATATGATGTCTAATTTTTTGCTAACTAAGATTATTATTTCTATTATTAACAAATATGGCTCTCTTACTGCTCGTCGTGTAAATTATTGGTTAGGAAAAGGTTTCGGGTGGCAGGTGGCAGGTTTGACGGTTAAATAATAAATATTAACTTATAACAATTTATAACAATTAATTTTTTTAATCGTTAATCTCTTGTTTTACATAGCTTATAGCAATTATTTTTTATTAATTTATCATCGCTACTGTAGAAGAGCCACAAATATTAGGTGTGTTTCGCTGATGTCTTTGGCTTTTGCTCTTTAGTACATGGGTGATGTAGAATGTACCAGAGTTGTAAATCGAATTTTAAATAGACTTTTCCACTAATTAATTATTTATGGCAGGACATAGTAAATGGGCAAATATTAAACGACAAAAAGCCAGAGTTGACGCCAAAAAAGGTAAGACTTTCACTCAACTTTCAAGAGCTATAATTGTAGCGGCTCGTAATGGTCTTCCTGACCCTGATGGTAATTTTCAGTTGCGCACGGCCATAGAGAAGGCAAAATCGGCGGGGATTCCCAATGAAAATATTGAAAGAGCGATCGCAAAAGGAGCAGGGACATATAATGATGATGATAGTATCTTAGAAGAAATTAGATATGAGGGTTATGGTATTGGTGGGGTAGCAGTATTAATTGAAGCCTTAACAGATAATCGGAATCGCACGGCGGCGGATATTCGTGCCGCTTTTAGTAAAAATGGTGGCAATTTAGGGGAAACTGGTTGCGTTAGTTGGATGTTTGAACAAAAAGGAGTAATTGTTATTGAGGGGGAGTTAGAGGAGGATAGTTTATTAGAAGTCTGTTTAAATGCTGATGCCCAAAGCTATGAAATCATTGACGAGGAAGACTACCAAGGGGCAGAAATTTTTACTTCAGTGGAAACTTTAGAACAAGTTAACTCTTTTTTTCAAAATCAAGGATTTAATGTCAAAGAAACCGAATTACGTTGGATACCAAATAATTATATAGAGATTAATGATCCAGAACAAACTAAATTTTTACTGCGTTTGATGGATGCTTTAGAATCTTTGGATGATGTGCAGAATGTAACCGCTAATTTTGATATTCTCGACTAGGAATGAGTAAATAGTTAATAGCGAATAGTGAATAAATTTCAGTTAAAAATTGAGAGTTAAGAGTTTGTTTCCCCCTCTCTCCTCATCCCCTCATCATCGTAAGGGTTGAATATATTCAACCCCTACCACCCGCAACCTCTCCCTAAACTCCCCAATAGCCTATCTTAATCCTTAAAATATCCAAGACATAAAGTTGATTATTAGTAAAAACTCAAGTTAATATATAGCTTAGTTAAAGTAATATATAGTGATTAGTGAAAATCCCTTGTCTTCAAGATTATCAATCTGTATTTTTGCCCCCGAAACCAAAATTGTACACTCCTTAACAGAATTATTGAGTGGCGATCGCTATGATTTGCATATTCTTAATTCTGCCAGTGAATTGGGAGGCTTTGTCGTAAACAATAAAGAAAACCTCGATTGTCTTATTATCCTCAAAAACGATTTAAGTATTCCCATTATCAACGAGTTTTATGAACAGGGATTAATTTTACCTGTGATTATTCTTGAACCAGATAACCTTGAAACTCCTTCTTTAATAGAACATAATTCTAATCCTATCCCTCTTGAATTAACCACTGATACGCCTATAGGTAATCACACTTTTCATACCGCAGAAGTTAAGCTGACACTAAATAGATTAAATCATATTAATCACTATATAGATAAGGCAATTACTCAGTTTTTACATCTCGCCCCCAGTTGCTCAATTACGGAAAATCCGGGGAATCAAAATACTCATAAGAAAATAGAAGAAAAGCAAAATTTTTTGCTGTTACAACAGAGAAGACTAGCGGAAAAACTGAAAGAAAGACTAGGTTATTTAGGGGTTTATTACAAGCGTAATCCTAGTTATTTTTATCGTCATCTTTCCCAGACGGAAAAGGAAGAATTTATCACACAAATGAGCGAACAATATCGCCAGATTATTCTTGACTATTTTAATCAGGAAAATGAAGTTAATCAAGCGATAGATCAATTTGTTAATCAGGCATTTTTTGCAGACTTATCTGTTTCTCAAATATTAGAAATCCACATGGAATTAATGGATGAATTTGCTCAACAATTAAAATTAGAAGGAAGAAATGAAGATATTTTATTAGATTATCGTCTCGCATTAATTGACATAATTGCTCATCTTTGCGAAATGTATCGTCGTTCAATTCCTAAAGAAGATTTACCTTTTGATGTTCTTTTTACGGTAGATTAAGTGTATAAGTAATTATAGAATATAAATAATAATAAATAACCGTTAATAATTTTTTAAATCACATCCATGAGTCCTATAAAAAAAACCTATGTCCTCAAATTATATGTAGCGGGAAATACTCCTAATTCCGTTAGGGCCTTAAAAACTCTAAAAAATATCCTTGAAGAGGAATTTAAGGGGGTATATGCCTTGAAAGTAATTGATGTTTTGAAAAATCCTCAATTGGCAGAAGAAGATAAAATTTTAGCCACTCCTACTTTATCGAAAGTTTTACCTCCTCCAGTGAGAAAAATCATTGGAGATTTATCTGATCGAGAAAAAGTTTTAATTGGTCTTGATTTATTGTATGAAGAAATAAGAGAGAGAGAATAGTTAAAAATAGTAATTTCTGATAAATTACTAACAGCCAATAAAACCATTTTTAAAAAACAAAATTTAACTTTTAGACAATTCAAATTAATACTCAAATTATAAAAAATGAATATAAATAAGGAAGAATTAAAAGCAAAAGGAGTAAAAAAAATTCGCACTATGATTGAAGGATTTGATGAAATCAGTCATGGCGGTTTACCAATGGGTAGGACAACTCTTGTCAGTGGTACTTCAGGTACAGGAAAAACCCTTTTTGCGATTCAATTTCTTTATCATGGTATTAAATACTTCGACTATCCCGGATTATTTATCACCTTTGAAGAATCTCCTAATGATATAATCAAAAATGCCTACAGTTTTGGGTGGGATTTAGAAAGTCTGGTTGAACAGGGCAAACTCTTTATTTTAGATGCTTCTCCAGATCCTGAAGGGCAAGAAGTAGTTGGTAACTTTGATCTATCTGCTTTGATTGAAAGAATCCAATATGCTGTTAAAAAGTATAAGGCAAAATTAGTCTCCATCGATTCTGTTACAGCTATTTTTCAACAATATGATGCTGCCGCAGTGGTGAGACGGGAAATTTTTCGCCTAGTGGCAAGACTAAAAAGCCTTGATGTGACTTCCGTAATGACAACTGAAAGATTGGATGAATATGGTCCGATCGCGCGTTTTGGGGTGGAAGAATTTGTTTCTGATAACGTGGTAATTGTACGCAACGTTTTGGAGGGAGAGAGAAGAAGAAGAACTATTGAAATTTTAAAGTTACGGGGTACTACTCACATGAAAGGAGAATATCCTTTTACCATTACCATTGATGGTATTAATATCTTTCCCCTTGGTGCAATGCAACTTACACAGCGCTCATCTAATGCCCGTATTTCCTCTGGGATTAAAACCCTTGACCAGATGTGCGGAGGAGGTTTCTTTAAAGATTCTATCATTCTTGCTACAGGGGCAACAGGTACAGGAAAAACCCTTTTAGTTAGTAAATTTCTTGAAGAAGGTTGCCGACAGGGTGAAAGGGCGATACTCTTTGCCTATGAAGAATCAAGGGCGCAATTATCCCGTAATGCTTTTTCATGGGGTATAGACTTTGAAGAAATGGAGAAAAAGGGCTTACTTAAGCTATTATGTTCCTATCCAGAATCGGCAGGATTAGAAGATCATTTACAGATGATAAAATCCGAAATCGCAGAATTTAAACCCAGTAGAATTGCGATCGATTCTTTGTCAGCTTTAGCTAGAGGTGTTACCAATAATGCTTTTCGTCAATTCGTTATTGGGGTAACAGGCTACGCTAAACAGGAAGAAATTACAGGTTTTTTCACCAATACCACCGATCAATTTATGGGGGCTCACTCCATTACTGAATCTCATATTTCCACTATTACCGACACCATTTTAATGTTACAGTATGTCGAAATTAGAGGGGAAATGTCACGGGCGTTAAACGTCTTCAAAATGCGTGGCTCATGGCATGATAAAGGTATTAGAGAATATACTATCAGTCGTGAAGGTCCAGACATCAAAGACTCTTTCCGCAACTATGAGCGTATTATTAGCGGTTCTCCTACTCGCATTGCAGTGGATGAAAAAAGTGAGTTATCCCGCATTGTCAAAAATGTAAAGGATAAGAGTGCTAATGAATAAAGAGATGTTGCCCAGTTAAAGTATTAGGGTAGGTTTCAAGTTTCAGGTTGCAGGTGGTAGGGGGATGAGGAGATGAGGGGAGAGGGTGAGAGGGGAAAGTAGGGGCGAATGGCCATTCGCCCGTACAGGAGTTCGGAGTTTTTAATTCTTAATTCTTAATTTTTCCTTTGCCCCTTGCCCATTGCCCTCTGCCCTTTTACTTTGCACATTGCCCTTTTCGTCATCACTTATAGATGAAAATTTATCCTAAACTCAGGTTAATTGTGATTTTACCCTAGTGAGCAAGTCTAATAATTGAATTTTGACAGAATCATGGGTATATTCATCTTCGGGATGAGGAATTTGCCCCGGTTTTTGAAAGTAAGGTCGTTCTTGGTACATTTGACCCCACTTTAAGTCCACCTGTCTGACAAATTCATAATATAAATTATCATTACTAATTATTTCCTCAATTATTAAACTTAGAGCATTTAAAGGATTTTCTCGATTTGAACTAATTTTGTCGTCGCTAATATTCACCCAATCCTGTAAAACTGCTTGTAACGAACCTGATAAATCTTTTAAATTATTTTTGATGAAAAAGTTGATTTCTGTTTTTAGTTGTACAATTTTAGGTACGGGGGATTCCCCTTTCAAAAAATCTCCTCCTTCCTTTGCGATGAAATCCGCCAGAGTAAATTCGCGCCCCTGATAAATATCTTTTTGTAATTCTAAATCTTGATCTAAATCTTGTTTTTTTTCTTCAGTCATGAGAATATTAATTTTCTTAGTAAACTAAAAATCATAGCTTAATTCACCCATGCCTCAAATTTCACCTAACCCATAGATAGGATTGATATATTAGTAATTTACGGATTTTAACAAATAAATGGGATACAAATTAGTTTTAACATGGAAAAAATTAGGGATTTATTAAATTTGAGAATTTTTCGATTTTTAGGGGTGGGCGGATTTTGTGCTGGGTTAAGTTTAATAATAATGTATGTATTGACTTCTATCATTCATATTAATTATTTAATTTCCACTGTTATCACTATCATTGTTACAAATTTTATCGGCTTTTATCTCAATAAATATTATACATTTCAAACTAAAAAAAAGTTATTTTGGCGTGAGTTATGGAAATACTATAGCGTTATGTTATCTAGTTATATCCTTAACGTTTTTGCCATGTATGTCCTTGTTGATTTAGTGAATATATGGTATCTTTACGCTAACATTTTGCTTATGGCAATTTTAACCCCTTTTAATTATTTTTTCCATAAAAAATGGAGTTTTAATAAAAAGAAACCATCCTCAAAGTGATAGAGCCATTTATTTTTAATTTAATTATATGAAAATATTAGTAGTTACTCATTATTTTCCCGAACATAAAGGAGGGGTAGAAGTAGTTGCTGGAGAAATTATTAATCAGTTATCCAAAAATCGAGTAGAAATCAAATGGTTTGCTAGTAATACTGACTCGCCGCCCCAAAATAATCAGTTTTTAGAATGTATATCTATTCCCACTTCAAATATCATTGAAAAAAAATTTGGTTTTGCTTATCCTCTATGGAGTTTGACTATTTATCGTCAACTATGGCGACAAATTAAGCAGGTTGATTTAGTTCACCTTCATGAATATATTTACATCGGCAATTTAATAGCTTTTTACATCGCAAAAAAACAGGGTAAACCTGTAATTATTACTCAGCATATTGGCTTTATTCCCTTTAGTAATAAGTTATTTTCTTTTTTGCTTAAATTGGTTAATAATACTCTCGGTAAATATATTTTAAGCAGATGCGATCGCACTGTATTTTGTAGTAAAGTTATAGAAGATTACTGGGACAGTTTAAAAACAAAATATAAAAAAAAACCAGCCTTTATTCCTAATGGTGTGGACACAAATATCTTTTATCCTGTGAAATTAGAAAAAAGACTACACATTAAAAAAGAATTAAACTTAGATTCAAATAAACTAACAATTTTGTTTGTGGGAAGATTTGTTGAAAAAAAAGGCTTAAAACTCCTTGAAAAATTGGCGAGAAATTATCAAGAAATAGAATGGTTATTTGCAGGATGGGGAAGTTTAAATCCAAAACAATGGAACTTAAATAATGTTCATGTCTGGGAAAATTTACAAAAATCCCAACTAACTCCCCTATATCAATGTGCAGACTTACTTATTTTGCCCAGTGTAGGAGAAGCATTTCCTCTTGTTATTCAAGAAGCGATGGCTTGTGGTACACCTGCTTTTGTTAGCGATGAGAGTGCTAACCAATACCCCCAATTAGAGGGATTAATTTTTTCTGCTTCCGTTAATTATTCCCACAGTGAAGATGAATGGTCAAGAAAATTAGAGGAAATTGTATCCCAAGGCGAATATCTCGCAAGTTTAAGGGAAGCAGTCTCAGAATTTGCTCAAAATTATTGGTCATGGGAAAAAACCAGTTCATCCTATCATTCTTTGTTTCAGCAAAATAATTAAACTACCAACCTCTTTTATTGCTAAATATAATCAATTAAGCTAATCTAGTCATAGACTTATTAAAACTTACTAGCAATAAGTCTTAACTAATAGTGTTTACATACTGGAAAAAACAAAATGGCAAAAATTGGCTTATTTTTTGGTACACAAACAGGAAATACAGAAACCATTGCAGAAAGCATCTTTGAAGCCTTAGGAGGTGATAGTATTGTCGATTTATATGATGTCGCTGATGTGGATATAAATACTTTGGGCGAATATCAATATTTAATAATAGGGTGTCCAACATGGAATGTGGGAGAATTACAGAGTGATTGGGAAGGATTATACGAAGATCTCGATGAAATCGACTTTAATGGTAAGAAAATTGCTTATTTCGGTGCTGGAGACCAAATTGGATATGCGGACAATTTTCAGGATGCCATGGGCATTTTAGAAGAGAAAATCTCTAGTTTAGGAGGTCAAACCGTTGGTTATTGGTCAACGGAAGGTTATGACTTTAATGAATCTCAAGCGGTGAAAAATGGCAAATTTGTCGGTTTAGCCCTAGACGAAGATAATCAATCCGAATTAACAGAGGAAAGGATTTCTTCTTGGGTTGCTCAAATCAAAAATGAATTCGGCATCTAAAATTTGTAACAAAACTTTACCTAAAATTGTTGCAAAATACTAGCAACTAAGATAAATTTACATTAGGCTTATTACAAATAAGTATTAATAAGCAAAGAAAGGAATAGACAATAGTATGCAAACTTACGATAATCCTGAAGTTAAATACGAATGGTGGGCAGGAAATGCCCGATTTGCTGATAAAAGTGGCTTATTTATCGCCGCTCATGTGGGACAAGCCGCCCTAACAACTTTTTGGGCTGGAGGTTTCACTCTGTTTGAACTGTCTCGCTTTGATGCTTCCTTACCCATGGGAGAGCAAGGCTTAATTCTTTTACCACACCTTGCAACCCTCGGTTGGGGAGTCGGTGAAGGAGGTCAAATAGTAGATACTTACCCCTATTTTGTTGTCGGTGCGATCCACTTAATTTCTTCTGCTTTCTTGGGTGCTGGAGCATTATTCCACACTTTTAAAGCACCAGAAAATTTGAAATCTGCTCAAGGAAGAGCCAAAATGTTCGATTTTTCTTGGGAAGACCCTGCTAAATTAGGTTTAATTCTTGGTCATCACCTTCTCTTTTTAGGCATGGGAGCTTTACTTCTTGTGGGTAAGGCTATGTATTGGGGGGGACTTTATGATGCAACTACCCAAACAGTACGTCTTGTTGAACATCCCACCCTCGACTTTGCGACTATCTACGGCTATCAAACTCATTTTGCTAGTATTAGTAGTTTAGAAGACCTAGTGGGAGGACACATTTATGTTGGTTTTATGTTAATTGCTGGTGGCATTTGGCATATTCTCGTTCCTCCTCTAAAGTGGGCAAGAAAAGTCTTAATGTTTTCAGGGGAAGCAATTTTATCTTACTCTTTAGGGGGAATTGCTTTGGCTGGATTTGTTGCCGCTTATTTTTGTGCAGTGAATACCCTTGCTTATCCTGTGGAATTTTATGGTCCTGCCTTGGAAGTCAAATTAGGAATTACACCCTATTTTGCAGACACCGTCAAGCTACCCTTTGGAGAACATACTTCTCGTTGTTGGTTAGCAAATGCTCATTTCTTCCTTGCCTTTTTCTTCTTACAAGGACATTTATGGCACGCCTTACGGGCTTTAGGATTCGATTTCCGTCGTGTGGAAAAAGCCTTGGATTCTATCCAAGTTTAGAAGACGATGAGGGAAGGATTTATCTATACTGCCAATATATTTAAGCCTATCCCCTATCGTACTTAACTACTACAAAGCAAACATCAAGGACTAATTTGGGAAAAGTCCATAGCTTATATTCTATTTCCAATGTTATAGGGAACGTCTCAAGACTGTCAACTTCTGAGATGCTCCCTTTTTTGTTATTTAACCTCAGTTCAGTTTAAGAATAGAATATCGGGTAAGAGTTCGGAGTTATGAAAGAGGTGTCAGGTGTCAGGTTTCAGGTTTTAGAAGAAAGTAATGAGTAACGAGTAACGAGTAATTATCAACTATTCACTATTCACTATTTACCTTTGCCCCTTGCCCCGTGCCTTTCAGCCTACCCTAACCAATAATTCACATACTCAAAGTAATAGAGCCATTATATTTTTGTGCAACATTAACTATAAGTTAAACACTACATTCCAATAATGATTTTTCATGATTACAAATGGCTTAATGACACGAATATATTTTTTGTATTTGGTCTTCGTTAAGTTCTACTGTCACTCTAATCTGTTTTGTTTGGATAAGAGTTTTTAAGCAAATATTCAACATAGAAACTGGGCGATTAATTTCTCGTTTTAAAGACTTTAAAGTTAATCCTTTAGGGTTTTCTTGAATAATTTGTAAAATTCTTTCTGTAGTAGTTAAACCACCTCTTGATTTTATAAATTTGATTCTTGCCATTGATTTTTCCTCACACACAAAATATTAAAAAAATATTAAATCATATTTCTACGAGTCCTGATTGACAATGATAAGTTGATCGTCAAAAATAGAGACAAGAAAATTCTGAGCGTGTTTGTTTTGGGAGTAAAAAATTGTCTCAAGGAAAAAAACCACAGTTACCCCCTAGTACAGATATTGAATTAGATCATAGTTATCGGGCAAATACAGAAAAATGGTTCGAGTATCCTATTGTTGTGCATCCTCATCATACTGATTATGGTGGAATTGTGTGGCATGGTAACTATATTGCTTGGATGGAAGAGGCTAGGGTTGAGTGTTTACAGTCTATTGGCATTGATTATGCCCATTTAGTTGAATTAGGATATGAGTTGCCAGTGGTAGAAGTAAACATTCGCTATCATCGTTCTCTGAAAATGGGCGATCGCGCTATTGTAAAAACTAGAGTTAATGATTTAGAAGGGGTAAGAATCCACTGGGATTATGAAATTACAGCGTGGCGGGGAAACATAACTTATGTTACGGGTAAAGTTACTTTAGTGGGAATTGATCGGGAAAAAGGTAAAATTATGCGACAGTTACCGCCAGTGTTAAAGGATGCACTTATAAAATTATAAAAATACAGTCTAATTTATCAAAAGGGGTTAATGATGAGTCAAGAAGAAAAAAACATGACTTTTATAATCGGATTACTACTCGGTAGCAGTATCGGTACCATTGCCACTCTATTACTAACTCCTCGAACCGGCAAGGAAAATCGTAAAATTATTGCTAAAACGGCTCAAGCCTTACCTGAAATGACAGAGGATATATCATCCACTATGCAAAATAATACTCTCCGCTTATCTTCTTCCGTCATGACAAAATGGCATAACACATTAGAAAGACTACAAGTTGCGATCGCTGCTGGTATTGAAGCAAGTCGCCTTAAAGATGATTAAAACTATAAAGACATCAAAAATGTATAACAAATATACGACCATTCCATCTCAAATAAAAAATACCCCATGAATGAACCCTTATTCTGGCTTGGCTTATCCCTTTGTCTTGTAGCCACTAGCTTAACTGCCGTCTTAATTGCACTCATACCAGTAGTACAAGAATTAAGCAGAGCGGCTCGTAGTGCAGAAAAACTATTTGATACTTTAAATAGAGAATTTCCCGATACCTTAGAAGCCATTAGAGTAACCAATATAGAAATCACAGAATTAAGCGAAGAAATGAAGGGAGGGGTAAAAAGTGCTTCTGGAGCAGTACAAAAGGTCGATCGCACCCTCATTAATGCCAAAAAACAAGTAGAAAGTGCGCAAACAAAAAGTAAAAGTTTTTGGATTGGCTTAAAAACAGGTTTTCAGACATGGAAAAATTATGATAAATCTTAAAATCTTTCCCCTCAGAATAGGCGATATGTTGGAGGTAAGAGCAAGAAACGTTGAGGTTGCGCAATTATGATATAAAATATGGTTAAACTATTTCGGTAATGCAATATATTATTACCACTGCCAGAGTGCTTATTCCCCATTCCCAAATTAAACGAAAAATCATAGCTTGATTCACCAACGCCGAAATTTTCAACGAAATTAGTTATTCACTGCCATACTAAAACTATGCACGAATTAAGTATTATGGAATCTACCCTCGAAATCGCAATTAATTACGCAAAGCGAGAAAAGGCAAAAAGTATTAAACAGATTTCCCTGAAAATAGGAGAATTATCTGGGGTGATTCCTTCGGCACTAGAATTTGCTTTTGATGTGATTACTAAAAATACCATTGCTGAAAATGCAATTTTAAAAATCGAAAATATCCCTGTTTGTTGTTATTGTCAATCTTGCGAAGACAAATTTTATCCTCCTATTCAATATATTTTTGAATGTCCTTTCTGTCATCAATTAAGCCATCACATTTTACAAGGTAAAGAAATACAATTAAGTTCATTAGAAATAGAAAATTAAATTAAATACTCAATATTTTTTAACATCAAATATCTAATTTTATAGATAGAATAAAATTATAGTTAACCTAAATAAATTTTGACTAATATGTGTACTGATTGCGGATGTAGTGTCACTCCTGATATAGTTAAAATTAATCATAAAATTGAATATCAACATCAATTAAAAACCTTAAATATTCATCAAGATATTCTTTCAAAAAATAATCATATCGCTAACCATTGTCGAGATTTATTTAAACAGAAAAATATCTATACTTTAAATATTTTGTCCTCCCCGGGTTCAGGAAAAACAACTTTTATTCAAAAAACTTTAACCGATTTAAAAGATATTTATAAAAGTGCCGTTATAGTGGGAGATTTAGCAACCGATAATGATGCCCAAAGATTAAAACAAACTTCTGCCCAAGTTGTGCAAATTACCACAGGTAATATATGTCATTTAGAAGCAGAAATGATTCGTCAAGCCTTAAAAGAAATTAATTTAGATAATTGTCAATTATTGATGATTGAAAATGTAGGTAACTTAGTTTGCCCTTCCGCTTATGATTTAGGAGAAAATAAAAGAATTGCCTTATTATCTGTAACAGAAGGAGAAGATAAACCCTTAAAATATCCCACCTTATTTAAAAGTGCTGACGTGGTAATTATTAACAAAATAGATATAGCAGAAGCTGTAGAATTTAACCAAAAATTAGCCCTTAAAAATATTCATCAAATCGCCCCTCAAGCTAAAATTTTTATGGTATCTTCCCGCAAGGGTAATGGAATGAATAATTGGTATCATTATTTACATCAAATAAGCACAATAAAAACTACGTTTATTTAATAAATTTGGCTCTATCACTTCTCGTTGTGTAAATTATTAATTAGGGTAGGCAACACGCAATAGGGGATTATTAAATAATAATTTATAAACTTTTATTTTTTATTTTACTATAAACACTATTCAATAAAGGTTATGGAAGTCCTGTTTTTCTTAATTTATCATAATCACACTCTGAAGAACCATAAATTTAGATAAATGTTTAATTTGTGAGTAGATTTATTTAATTAGAAAAATATTCGAGAAATTAAATTGATGGCTATTTTCATCAAAAATTTAGAATAAAATATGTATCAAAATCTGTGGTTGCTTAATTGTGACATGAAACATGGGAAACATTCTTAAATTAATACAAATATCTACAGTGAAAATATTATTAAATGCTTAGGCAAAATAGATTATATATTTTAAAATTAATCCAATACCATTGCCCTTATCTATTCCCAATCTAAACTAAAAATCATAGCTTAATTTACCAACGCCCCTGAAACTAGCCCCAACTTGAGATTAAATCTTTTATGTATGAGTTTAAGTAGATATGAAATCAAAATAAACGGTTTAGTGCAAGGAATAGGATTTCGCCCTTTTATTTATCAGTTGGCACATAAATTAAATATTAACGGCTGGATAAATAATTCCTCTGAAGGAGTGACAATTCAAATAGAGTGTAGCCCCGAAACACTTAATTTATTTATTGCTAAAATTAAACAAGAAAAACCTCAACAATCCTATATTGAAAACTTAGTCATTAGTTCTTTAAATTTTGTTGGCTATAAGTCATTTATCATTAGAGATTCTCAAAAAGAAAATAAACCTATTTCTGCAAGTATTTTACCAGATTTAAGTACTTGTAATGATTGCATAAAAGAGTTATTTGATTGTCAAAATCGTCGTTATCGCTATCCTTTTATTAACTGTACTAATTGTGGTTGTCGCTACTCTATAATAAAAAAAATACCATATGATCGCATCTTTACAACGATGAGTAAATTTGAGATGTGTGAAGAATGTGAGAAAGAGTATAAAAATCCCCTTGATAGACGTTTTCATGCTCAACCCAATGCTTGTGAAAAGTGTGGTCCCCATTTAGAATTATGGAATCAAAAAGGAGAAATACTAGCTAAATTTGATCAAGCCTTGCAGACAACTTGTGAGTTAATAAAACAAGGTAAAATTTTAGCAATTAAGGGCTTAGGAGGATTTCATTTAGTCATTGATTCTAGGAATAAATTAGCGGTAAATAAATTAAGACAATTAAAAAATAGACCTGATAAACCCTTTGCTTTAATGTATCCTAATTTGGATAAAATTACTCAAGATTGTTATGTTTCTTCCCTAGAAAAAAAAATATTATTATCTTCGGCTTCTCCCATTGTTTTACTAAGAAGAAAAAAAGAAAATAGTCTTAGTTTGATTTGTTCAGAAATTGCCCCTAATAACCCTTATTTAGGTATAATGTTGCCCTATACGCCTTTGCATCATTTATTACTAGCAGAATTAAATTTTCCTATTGTTGCTACTAGCGGAAATCGTCACAGTGAGCCTATTTGTATTGACGAAACAGAGGCTTTAGTTAAATTAAATTCTATTACCGATTATTTTTTAGTTCACAATCGCCCTATTTTTTCTCCCATAGATGATTCTATTGTCAGAGTTATTGACAATCAAGTCATTATTCTTCGTTGTGCCAGAGGTTATGCTCCCTTATCTATTACTCTCAAAAATCAAAATATAGCCCGTGATAAAAATATTTTAGCATTAGGAGGTCACTTAAAAAGTGCGATCGCACTTAAAATAGATAATAAAGTTTTTCTCAGCCAATATTTAGGTAATTTAGATAACCTAGAAAATGAAGAATTATTAGATAATACTACCAAAAAGTTAAACAATATTTATCAAATTAAACCAGACTTAATAACGTGTGATTTGCATCCAGATTATTACTCAACTAAATACGCAGAAACAATTATTGACAAATTCCATAAAGAAGGAAAACTCAGTAAAAATGAAGATAGAAAAAACTCAATTTCTCTAGTAAAAGTACAACATCATATTGCCCATATTTATAGTGTTATTGCTGAACATAACTTAAATTTACCCTTATTAGCAATAGCATGGGATGGCACGGGATATGGCTTAGATAAAACTATTTGGGGAGGAGAGTTTTTTTTAATTACAGAAGAAAAAATTCAAAGGATTGCAACATTTTCACCCTTTCCATTATTAGGAGGAGAAAGAGCAATAATTGAGCCAAAAAGAATTACACTAGCCTTATTATCTCAAACATTTAAAGCAGAAAATAACTTAGACACTATAATTAATAAATTAAAAATCAATCAATATTTTTGCTCTCAAGAATTAGCCATATTAAAAAAAATGTTAGCAAAGCAAATAAATAGCCCGTTAACATCTAGTGTAGGACGTTTATTTGATGGCATTTCCTGCTTATTAAAACCGAAAGAAATAATAACATTTGAAGGACAAGCCGCAATGGCATTAGAATATTTAACTAATGACATCATAACCACAGAAACTTATCCTTTTAGTTGGCAATATAATGCAGATCAATGTAATTATATTTATTGGGAAAGTATCGTTAAAAATATTGTTAAAGAATATCTTGAGAATCAATCAATCAATAATATTTCCGTAAAATTTCATCAAACTTTAGTTAAAGTTATATCAACTGTTGCGGAAAAAGTTAGACTCAAAAATATTGTTTTAGCAGGAGGTTGTTTTCAAAATAAATATCTCTTAGAGAATACCATTCATAGTTTAAGAAAAAATAATTTTCAAGTTTACTACTCAAAAAAAGTGCCTACTAATG
This sequence comes from Cyanobacterium aponinum PCC 10605, assembly GCF_000317675.1. Lineage (NCBI taxonomy): Bacteria > Bacillati > Cyanobacteriota > Cyanophyceae > Chroococcales > Geminocystaceae > Cyanobacterium > Cyanobacterium aponinum. Next base: position 3,927,616 of record NC_019776.1, on the reverse strand, counting down.
ATGGAGGTTTAGCATTGGGACAAATATTGTTTAGCCTATCACCAAACTCGATAAAATTTTAATAAAAACTGAGAATTATTATTTATGAAAATTCTACTTGATTGGTCTTAATTATCTTGTCAAAAAAAGTAAAGAGGATAGTATTTTTTATATTTTTTTATGATTAATACAAATAATTTAGGAGTGCTATATAAATTAAATTATCTTAGATTACGCCAATTATCTAAAGATAATAACTGAATATGAGATAAATTTTTGGCTTTATTTCTAACATAATCGGTGTTATAACCCCAACTGGCTAAAAATAATTTTACACCTTGTAAATCAGATTGTTGATAAACTAATTCTAGGGCTTCTAGTCTATCTTCAATAAAACAAACTTCTTGAGGATTAACTTTTTCAGTATCAATAATAGAGCGTATAGTTTCATATTTAGGACATTTTGCTTCTTTACCAATAATCGCTACTGACGGTAAAAATATTTCCTGCTTTTCTAATAATTGTCTGGTAAATTTTTCAGATTTAGTAGTAACAATATATATTTTGATACCCTCGTTGATTAACTTCTTTATATGTGGAATGATGCCCTCATAAAAACTATGTAGATTAAGCCAATTTTGCAAATTTTCTTCAATTTGTTTTTGTCGCACTTCATCCAAGGTTTTTGTCAGATTTTTAATAGTTATTCCTTCTTTTTCTATGGTTTTTATAGCTTTTTCTCTAACTGTTTGCCAATGATTTAAAATATTATCGACAGTTTTTCTATCGTCAATTAAAACTCTTAAAAGTAAAGGCATTTCCCAGCCTGTTTCTACTACAGGACGTAAAATATTAAATTTTTCCTGTAATAATTGCCAATTAATTTCTCTTGTTTGCCAAATTTTCTGATAAACTAATTTACTAGAATAAAAATATTCTAATAATCCATTACAAATCACACCATCAAAATCACTTACTAATACTTTCATTTCATTCTGTTCAAAAAAACTATAAGTTTTATTATTTATACGATAATTATTAATTAAAAATCTGTCAATTTTTTATGACTACTGTTATTAAAATTAATCAAACTCAAATTCACCAATTAGATTTATCCCCCGTTATTAATGTGATTGAAAAATTTGATAAATCTTCTGAAATTCTTAATTTAGAACAAGAAATCACATTTCAAATTGATTATGCCCGTGAGGAAACTGATCCTCGTGAATTATCAGAAATTTCAGAAATAAGATTGTGGTTTATTGCTTTAGATAGTCTTTATCCATGGTTGCCTTTTTGTCTTAATTGGAGAGAGGGAGAATTAGCTCGTTATGTAGCGATGTTAGTACCTCACCAGTTTAATCGTAGTGAGGGAATACAATATAATCAGGAAGCCCTTGATATTTGGATAATGCAAAAAACTTTTGTCCTACATCGTTGGTTAAAACAACAAGGTATCAAAACCAATTCTCGCCTCAAAGCGATGACGCAAATTTTTGGTTATGACTTAGATGATTATTTGTTTGAATTACTATAAATAACCGATCAAAAAAAAGACAAGAGCCACCCCTCCCCGACCGCTACGGGTCAAGAAAAGGGTGGCTATCTTTTTATAAGTAAATTATAACAAAATTCTATTTTTATGTCAATAGTTTTTTTGTTCTTTTTAGATTTATTTAGAATAAGTAAATTAGTATATTTAGCTCTTCAGAGTGTGGTTATGATAGATTAAGAGAAACAGGACTTCTATAACTTTTATTGAATAGTGTTTTATAGTAAAATAAAAACTAAAAGTTTATAAATTATTATTTAATAATCCCCTATTGACTCTTGACTCTTGCCTACCCTAACTAGCCTGAGTTTTGGATAAGCTGAAAGCATCCCAACTCGTAGTCAGAAAACCTTATAGCTTCTTCTTAGAAATAACGATAAAATTGCCTTAACCCGAACTGACTTAAACAAGGGGCTTAAGCCCCTTGCTAAAAACCCCTACCACCCCAAAACCCTCTCTCCTCATCACCCTAACACCTGCAACCTGCAACCTGACACCTCACACCTAACCTTATCAGATATTCTTGAACCAAACTGAGGTTAACAAATAATTTACATACTCAAAGTAATAGAGCCGTATATTTTAGGTTCTTTGAGCAAACATTTGTCTAAGAATATCGGCGGGATCAATGCGATCGCCCTTATATCTTAATTCCCAATGTAAATGAGGGCCTGTGGTTCTTCCTGTCATGCCAACTCTACCAATTCTTGCCCCAGAAGGGACATTTTGCCCTTGTCGAAGAATAATACCTCCAGAACGATCAAGCAAGACTAATCCTTGAGAAGTTTTTTCCACACTGCCCATTAAGTGACAATAAACATGAGTCCAATTACCGGAGCGAATTTTAATCATCGTACCACAAGCAGTATGATCGGATAAGTGAATAATTTGCCCTCCCCACCAACTACGAACATAACTTCCTAGAGGAGCGGCTAAATCTAAACCACCGTGAAATTGTCTTTGTCCAGTGACAGGGTGAATACGATAGCCAAAACCAGAAGTATAAGCCTGAAAATTTTCGACGGGAAAAGATGCTTGTCGCCAAGATGCTCTTACGGGAATAGTTTGAGCTTGTAAAGACTGATTTTTTGACAATCCCAGAGGATTAACCAATCCGAAAGTTAACCCAATAATCAAAAAAAAAGAAAATGTCAAATAGGGTTTATGGAAAATTTTGGGGGGCTTTTGTTTGCCCAGAGGGGGGAAATCTAACATTACTCCTCAATGTCACCAATAAAATTGATATTTGCCTTTGATGAACAAAATTAATTGCGAGTTTTATTTTAGCTCAAACTCCGCCCGAGTAATTTTTATCTTTGGTTGTTGGATCTAATCTACTAACGGATAATAGATGAAAACTAAATAAATGAATTGATTAAACTAAAACCATGACTGATAGCCCTAATACTGTTAACAAAATTCGTAATCTTGTAATTGCTTTAGTTGCGATCGCACTCGCCATTACTTTAGTCTTTGCATCACAAACAAAAGTAAGTAGTCAATCCCTTGAAGCCCAAGCTCAAAAAGCAACCAACTTAGATATTGCCTTAAATAACGGTAAACCTAGCTTAGTGGAATTTTATGCCAATTGGTGTACCAGTTGTCAGGCGATGGCTGGAGACTTAGCCCAACTCAAAGAAAATTTTGAGGATAAAATCAATTTTGTCATGCTCAATGTGGATAATAGCAAATGGCTACCCGAAATTCTTAACTATGGCGTTGACGGTATTCCTCACTTTGTATTTTTTAATGAAAACGGAGATGCGATCGCAGATACCATTGGAGAACAACCTTTAACCATCTTTGAAGAAAATTTACAAGCATTATTAAACCATCAACCCTTACCTTATGCCAACTCTAGGGGCAATATTTCCGCCTTTAACCCAGCAAATAAATTACAAACAGGAAATCAAGACAATCCCAGAGACCATAGATAATTGACAAGTTAATATAAAAAGAGCAATGAGCAAAGGTAAATAGTGAATAGTGAATAGTGAATAGTGAATAGTGAATAGTGAATAGTGAATAGTGAATAGTGAATAGTGAATAGTGAATAGTTGATAATTACTCGTTACTCATTACTCCCCTAAACCTGAAATCTGAAACCTCTTTCCTAACTCCTAACCCCGAACTAATCTCCCTCTCCCCTCATCCCCTTACTTTTACTCTATCATCAACTTAGCTTATAAGACCCATTACTAATTACTTTCAATGATTGCCCTGAAGATAAGTTAATATTAATTAACAGATTTTAATATTTCTTAATGTTAAGATAGGTTACTGTAAAGATAAATAAAACAATGTCAGCAATCGTGTTTGGTAGTTTACCTTTTCCAGGACAAAGTGGCGATCAAATCGTCAGTAAAGTAGTTACAACAGCGATCGCAGCCTTATTTAAAAAAACAGGCAAACTAGAAGCCAATGTGAGAGCTGAACCTATCGCTAAAATATTACAAGGAAGTATTGATGGTTTTGATTTCGTCGGCAAAGGAATGGTGATGTATAACGGATTGCGTTTAGAAGCAATGGAGTTGTACTTACAAGCTATTTCCATCGACTTTAGTGCTATTTTTAGCGGTAAGGTCAAATTGAGACAACCAACTCAAGCCACCATGAGAATCGTCTTAACAGAAGAGGATTTAACTCGCTCCTTTAATACTCCTTTTATTATCGAAAAACTGCAAAGACTACAATATCAAGGGCAATCCCTTCATTTTCAAAATACCCAAATAACCGTTAATCCAGACAAATCCATTAATATTCAATCAGAAATTAAAGTAGGGGATAATACTGAGTATATTCCCATTAATATGCAAACAGAATTACATACTGAAAGTAGAACCAAAATCCAGTTCATTAATCCTAAATTTGAAGGGGAAGAAAACTCAATTCAATTAAGCCAAGCTATATTAGATCATGTTAATAACTTACTTGATTTAGACAAATTTAAACTTGATGGCAGTAGGTTAAGAGTCGATCGAGCTAGAGTAAAAGATAAAGAATTCGTCTTTTATGGCACAGTGGAAATTGATCGTTTCCCAGAAGGGAAAAAATAACGTTTCAATCATTAAGATCGAAGAAAAAATGCAATTGTTATATAGCGTTTTTCAAAAATGTGAGGTACAGTTTTTTTAACATCATTGCAAGAGTGCCTATTCCCCATCATGTGAGATGCCTCATCATAATGAGAATTGCTATAGATTAACAATTTTAATCCAATCTAAAACCTGCTACCTGAAACCTGACACCTTTTTTAGGAATAATTCATCATATCCAAAGTAAGAGAGCCGTAATTACCAATTATAATTTAAGAGTTAAGAATTAATTTTATCTTCATCCTTCATACTTAACCGCCCTCTACTACCCTAATGTTTCGAGAATTCTATTGATTTTTTCAGACTTTTTCACGATACTTAAGAGGAAAAGGAATAGAGAATCATTTTCAATCCCTTATAGGTATTAAGTTAGTCTTATTTCAATTCCTTCTAAGTATTAATACAGTCTAACATCCAACTAAATAGAATAATCCGATGAAAGCAATAATGGTAGTGGGAACCGCATCTCACACGGGTAAATCATCTTTAGTAACCGCCCTATGTCGCTTAATGTTGCGTAAAGGATGGTTAGTTACTCCCTTTAAGGGTCAGAATATGGCTTTAAATGCCTATGTTACCGCTACCACAGGGGAAATTGGCTACGCTCAAGCCTTACAAGCATGGGCGGCGAAAACAATACCAAGGGTGGAGATGAATCCGATTCTCTTAAAACCTCAAGGTAATATGACTTCTCAGGTTATTATCAAAGGTGAATCTGTCGGAGTTACCAACGCTAAAGAATATTATGAAAACTATTTTGAAAAAGGTTGGCAAGCGATAATCGAAAGTTTAGACATCCTAAGCCGAGAATTTGATTTAATCATTTGTGAAGGAGCTGGTAGTCCAGTAGAAGTAAATCTTAAACATAGAGATTTAACTAATATGCGTATTGCCAAGCATCTTAAAGCAGATACTATTTTAATTGCAGATATTGAAAAGGGTGGGGTTTTTGCTCATATTGTTGGTACATTAGAATTATTAGAACCAGAAGAGCGATCGCTAGTTAAAGGTATTGTTATTAATAAATTTAGAGGGGATAAATCCATCTTAGATCCGGGGTTAAAATGGCTAGAAGAATATACCAAAATACCAGTTTTAGGTGTTATTCCTTGGTTTGACTCTCACTTACCGGCAGAAGATTCTTTAGGATTAATAGAACGCCCTAGCCGTAAAATTAATTATCAACTAAAAATAGCCGTTATCAAGCTACCTCGCATCTCTAATTTCACAGACTTTGACCCCCTTGAAGCAGAAGAGAGCATTTTAATCGAATATATTGAACCAGATCAACCTCTTGGTTATCCTGATGCTGTAATTATACCCGGTACAAAAACCACAATTCCCGATTTAATAGTTTTAGAAAACACAGGAATGAAAGCTCAAATTCAAGAGTATGTGGAATCGGGAGGAACAGTATTTGGTATTTGTGGAGGCTTCCAAATGTTAGGACATCAAGTCTTAGATCCAGATCACTTAGAAAACTTAAATGAATCTTGTCAGGGACTGGATTTATTACCCATTCAAACCACATTAAAAGTAGAAAAAATTACTCGTCAAAGGGAAGTCACGGCTAACTATCCTCAAAAAGGATTACCTGTGGATGGCTATGAAATTCATCAAGGTTATACAGAAGTAATACCTGCTTTGAGCAGACAAAGAAAAATTGGTTATAACAATCTTTTTGATGATCCAACCCTTGGTTTAGTTAATGATAATCAGTCTGTATGGGGTTGTTATCTACATGGAATTTTTGACAATGGTGCATGGAGACGAGCATGGTTAAACACTTTACGACTTAAGCGAGGTTTGCCATCTTTACCCACTGGAATTGCTAATTATCGCCAACAAAGGGAAAAAATTCTTGATTCTCTTGCAGATTTAATTGATGAGCATTTAGATTTAACTCCTCTGAAGTTATGATTAGTCAGCCAAAGAAAGAAGCAAAGTTATAAGAACAAAGATTATGTAGTAAAGAATGTTCTCTATAAATTCTTGTCACTTTTCCCTGTTCCCCTTTTCCCTACCTTAATCGAACATTTTATATAGAAATCAGGTGACTTCTGCAAGAAGTTTAAATAAATAGTTAATCATAAAAAAAGGAGATGGAATTGTAAAAGATGTGCGGATTAAAATTCCTTTTTCTTTTACTTACCATCCCCCTAAGTCTGGGATTAACAATTCAAACTATACGTCGTAAGGTGTTTTACCAGAGAATTTGAGAGTAACAGGTTCAGGATTTTTGCCGATATTTCTGTCTTTTTTGCCATGAAACTCTCTGCCTTCATTCACTTTTTCAGGGAAAACGCCGTCAGCAGGATGAAGATATTGAGTTTCACCAGTGGGGTAAATACGGTAAATTTTATAGTCTTCAATTTTGGGCTTGAATTTAGTGCGTAATTGAGTACCTAATGCTAAACACTGTTCTTTACGGGCAAAATATAATAAATTTTCACCCTCATTCATAATTGCCGCTCCGCCGGTAGGCATTTCAAAAACTTGCTCTGTTTTGCTAGTCCAAGTGATGGCATATTTTTCTTCTCTGTCAGCCGCAGAAAGTAAACCGCCGGTGCTACCGCCAAATTTAGGCATTGTTCCTGTAAGTTGAATTGTTTCGCTCATAGAGATATTGCTTTTGTACAAATTATATTTACTATCTAGGCAATGCTACCACTGAGATCCCTATTATTGTGCATCTTTGTTATGAACTGTAACAGTTTATTTCTTTAACCCTTCAAGTGTAAATTCTTATGAAGGAGAAAATTCTGTTAAAACATCATAAAAGTTGGTTTGAGGAGGAGTGGCAAATAAATGCTTCATTTGTTTCATAATTTGGTTATGGACTTCGTTTTTGTTTTCTTCCATATCTTCTATTTTTTCCCAAATAATAAAGGCTATTCCCTCCTCTGTGTTTGGTTTTTGGAATAGGTACGCCCCTTTAAATCCTTGAGAATAAGATGCGATCGCCTCTTCAAAAAGTTTCTGGGCTTCGGGAAATTTACCCGGTTTAAAGGTTGCTGTTGCCACGTAGGCACATTTATGACGTAAAAAGTCACTAAATTCTTGCATAGTTTAATTCAGAAATATAACAATTAATCTCTATTGATCATCTTAAGTTTTTTTGCTTGCATAGGAATCTTCTGATTAATAAACAGTAACATTAAGATAAAAAAGGCAAGGGACAGGGAGCAAAGGAGTTCTTAAAATACTAAAACTTATGAACTGATTAAGTCTAATTTGCTCTGTTGACTCAGATTGGATCTTGCGTCTGGCAAAAAAATGGAGTAATGAAGATATTTAATAGAAAATAACAATAATAATTGACAAAAAACTTATTAAAATTGATTTGAAAGATTTATTTTTGAATATTAATATACTGGCGTGAGATCTTATGTATTGACGGAAAATTAATTAAATTTTAGATCGATGGAAACTTTTTATTTATTATTAAAGTCAAAAATAATAACAAATACATTATCATATTCTCAATGATTCTCCATTATGTTAAAACAAATTACCCTTTCTTCTGTCTTTTGGCGTAACTGTATAATAGCTTATATTATCGTTGGTTTTTCCTCTTCTTTAATTGCTGAATTTTATCAAAGTTTTCAAATTAGTAATCAGTGGGAAAATGGTGAGCGTCTTTCTCGTCTTGTTTCCATCGGTGTTGCTTATTCTATGAAAGAAAACCTGTACAAATAGTATCAATAGTTAATTTATAAAAATATCGATTTATGTTTTATTATGAAGGTCAATTTTACGAAGGTAATAGTATTTCTCTTAATATAAATGATTCTACATGGCTTTATGGAGCAACAGTTTTTACTACCATGAGAGTCTATAAACAATCATTAAATCATCCTCTCACTAATTGGCAAAAACACTGCGATCGCCTCTTAAAGAGTATAGAAGAATTAAACTGGACTTTTCCTGATTGGCAATTAATAAAACAAGAAGTTGAGCAATTACTGATATATTTTCCTGTGATTAGAATTACTGTTTTTCCTGATGGTAGAGAGTTAATCATTGGGCGACAATTACCAACAAATTTATTTCAAAAGCAACAAGAAGGAATAAAAGGATTAGTATGTTTAAATCCTTCAATACAACGCTCCATTCCTGAACATAAAACAGGTAATTATCTTGCTCCGTGGTTGGCGTTACAACAGGCACAAAAACAGGGTTATCAAGAAGCAATTTTGACAAATATTGAACACAATTGGCTAGAAACCAGCACCGGTAATTTGTGGGGATATAAACAGGGTATTTGGTTTACCCCTAATTTAGCTCAAGGTATTTTGCCCGGAATTGCTAGACAAACTATTATTGACAAAGCACAATTCCCCATTGAAATTAACCAGTGGACTCCAGATTTTATCAATGACTTAGAAGCTATAGCCTATAGTAACAGTGTGATAGAAATAATTCCTTTTCATAAGATAATAAACGGAGAAAAAGTGATTGACTATGATCACAATCATCCAGCCTATAAGGCTTTGAAAGGGATTTTTGATTAATCCCCCGTATTTCTCCTTAAAACCAAAAATTATCTTGTTGACGTAAGACTCCCATTAAATAACGAGTTTGAGTAGAGCCAACGTTATGATATAATCAAAATTAAGTCGTTGACTTTGGGAACGCAGGAAACAAGAGACACTCCGTAATCCCTAAATCTCTAGCTGTCAATGGTAGAGTCCACACAGTCAGAGCGTTACAGCAATTAAATACGGTGGGGCACATCGAAATTCACGCTTGGGGAGTAGCTCCGTTAAGTGGCATAAGTAGCGATATTTGTGTCGGACTAGCATGAATGTGTAAGACCAAAATCAATTCTTGTTGGTGGAGGCAGTATCGGTTCCCAAGAATCCCCCGTTAACCTTGCGGTGTAACGGTGGGAGTTGTCAAAGTGGCTCTTCAGAGTGTGGTTATGACAAATTAAGAGGAACAGGACTTCTATAACCTTTATCGAATAGTGTTTATAGTAAAATAAAAACTAATAGTTTATAAATTATTATTTAATAATCCCCTATTTCCTCTTGCCTCTTGCCTCTTGCCTACCCTAACTAATAATTTACACGACGAGCAGTAAGAGAGCCTTTTATATTTAACTCAGGTGGTTTCTTAAGATTGATTTGTAACAAAATTAGAAATAACCTGTCCCTTATTATGATGACTAACTGTTTCTTGACGTGTATCTGTAATTAACCAGTCAATTGCAGCCGCTTGAACATCAATAGCAGTACCAGTTTTGTCCACACAATACCTACCAAATACTAATTTATCTTGTAAATAAACCCCCGAACCAAGACGAGAATATTCAAAAATAACACTATTATCCACCGTTGCCCCCTCACAGATCCAACAATTAGGGCCAATCATCGAAGGACCAACTATTTTCGCACCATCTTCAATGTGAGTCATTGCACCAATATAAACAGGACCAGTTATATCAACTTTATCCCAATTAACTGACACATTTAAACCCGTATAAACCCCCGGCCTTACCTCTTTTCCCGGTATCTGTACATTTTTCACATCTCCCCTTAACACCGCCCTAATAGCCTCCCAATAATCAGGTACTTTTCCAATGTCCACCCACTCAAAATCCATATTAACCGCATAAAAAGGTAGATTTAATTGTACTAATTTAGGAAATAACTCACTACCAATATCATATTCTTGATTAGGGGGAATATAGTTAATTACTTCCGGTTCAAAAACATAAATCCCTGTATTGATTTCTGTGCTCAAAGCATCCTCTACAGAAGGTTTTTCTTGGAAAGTGAGAATTTTACCATTTTCATCGCTTACTACCACACCATAGCTTGATACTGCGTCTTTGGGAACACTTTTTGTTACCACTGTTGCGATCGCTCCCTTGGCTTTATGTTGTCTCACAACTTCAGTTAAATCTAAATCAATTAAGGCATCACCACACAAAACAACAAAAGTATCATCAAAAAAAGGGTTAAACTCTTGAATCTTTTTCAAACCACCAGCAGAGCCTAGAGCCTCTCCCACCAATTCTCCATCAATGATACGTCCTTCAAAAGAATAACCAATTTCCACTCCAAAACGTTGGCCATCTCGAAAATAGTTTTCGATTTCTTCGGCTAGATGACTAACATTCACCATTATTTGTTTAAAACCATGTTGACGGAGCAACTCCACTAAAAACTCCATTACTGGCTTTTGTAAAATGGGAATTAAAGGCTTAGGGATAGTATGGGTAATAGGGCGAACACGAGTTCCTTTACCCGCCGCCAGAATCATTGCTTTCATAATATTCTTGATCTTAAATTTGATATTTAATATAACTTAATCAAGTTTACCCTACAGTGCAATTAACAATTAATAATGATAGCGTTGCTGATTTTAGCTATGATTTTTTTGGTTAGATAAAGATATTTAAAGATAATAATTATAAAATTTGGGATAAACTTAGTGGAATAATAAATATTCTTAATTTTAAAGATACAATCAATCGCTCCTTATTTTTAGCAATTCATAATTCAAAAAGGAAATTTAACAGTCAATTATGTCTCTCTCAACCCCGTTTATTAAGCGCCCTGTTTTAACAACGGTTTGTTCTGTAATTATTATCTTAGTGGGTACTATCTGTATGGCATTGCTACCCTTAGATAAATTACCACAAATTGCCCCAAAACAAATTAGTGTAAGTGCAAACTATGTAGGTGCGGACGCACAAACCGCAGTAGATAATGTAACTACCGTACTAGAAAGAGAAATTAACGGTACAGAAAATGTTCGTTGGATTAACTCTAATACAGGAAATACTGGACAAGCAACCATTAACGTAAGTTTTCCCGTAGAAATGGATACTAATATTGCCCAAGTGTTAGTACAAAATAGAGTCGCTCAAGCCCAATCCAGCCTCCCCACAGTAGTTAATCAAAACGGTATTACTACAGAAAAACAATCTCCCAGTGTTACCCTAGCCTATAGTTTCTTCTCAGAAAAAGACTCCGAAGGCAATTATTTATATGATCCAGTGTTTTTATTTAATTACATGGATCGTTATATTTGGAATGAAATAAGACGTATTCCGGGGGTAGGAAGTTTAAATGCGTTAGGCTCTTCCACCTATTCTATGCGATTCTGGCTTGATCCTGACAAATTAGCCGCCCGTAATCTAACAGCAATGGACGTGGTTTCTGCCATTCAAGAACAAAATTTCGACATCGGTACTGGCGGTATTGGAACTCGTCCCAATAATAGCATACAAATGTTTGAAATTCCCCTCAAAGTGCAAGGACGTTTTATCACCCCAGAAGAAGCCGCTAATATAGTCGTACAAGTGGGAAATGATGGTACTTTAATTAGAGTAAAAGACATCGGTAGAACCGAATTAGGGGCTCAAAACTATCTAACTTTAGCTACCCTTGACGGGGAAACCCCAGCAATTGCTTTAATTGTTTATCAATTACCCGGTACCAATGCGGTGGATACTGCCAATGCCGTTAAAGCCAAAATGGCGGAGTTAAGAGAGTCTTTTCCTCCCGGATATAAAGATGTGGTGGTATTAGACAATACTCTTTTTATTGATGCGGCTTTAAGAGACTTGTTTATTACTCTTTTACAGGCGATCGCACTTGTAGTTTTAATTATTTTTATATTTTTACAAGATTGGCGTACCACGATTATTCCCTCCGTTGCGATTCCTGTAGCCTTGATTGGGGCAATGATTGCCTTACAAGGAATGGGCTTTACTCTTAATCAGTTGACACTTTTTGCTTGCGTGTTAGCAACAGGGTTAGTAGTAGATGACGGGATTGTGGTAGTAGAAGCAGTATCGAATAAATTAGCTCAAGGGATGCGCCCTCTTCAAGCCTCCCTTGATGCCATGGAAGAATTATCAGGGGCGGTAATTGCCACGTCTGTGGTTTTATTAGCTGTATTTATTCCCGTTTCCTTCTTCCCCGGCACTACAGGTATTGTTTATAAACAATTTGCCCTAACTATTGCCTTTGCAATTATATTTTCCACCTTTAACGCCCTGTCTTTTTCTCCCACCATGTCGGCGGTAATCCTTAAAGCGCCTTATAAAACTAAAAAACCCCTAGGATTACTTTTTGATGCTTTTAACATTGGTTTTGAAGCCACTAAAAGTGCTTATGCCAAACTTATCGAGTTTTTAACAAAAATCAAAACCCTGATTATGATTATCTTTATCAGTGGTTTAGTGTTAACAGGATGGATTTATCAAACTCTACCCCAAGGTTTTATCCCTGACGAAGATCAAGGCTACTGTTTTGTCATTATTTCAACCCCCCCCGGTTCATCCCTCAATCAAACATCTAAAGTTACTCAACAGGTAATGGATGAGGTAATGACCTTTGAAGAAGTAGAACACGCTATGGGACTAACAGGTTTCTCTTTTGATGGTTTAACCAGTAACTCCGCCATTTTCTTTGTCAAACTACATCCATGGGATCAACGCCCGGGGGCAGAAAGTTCGGTTTTTGGAATTGTAAGACGTTTAAATGGAATCTTAAGACAAAAAATCACGGATGGTCAAGCATTTGCCGCCAATGCTCCTCCAGTGGACGGTTTAAGTAACTTTAGCGGTTTGGAGCTTTATGTTCAAGATAGAGGCTTAAAAGGAATGGAGGCTTTAATTGATAATACTCAAAAAGTTATTGCAGAAGCCAACAAACAACCAGAAATTGGTATGGCATTTACAACCTTTACTTTCGATAGTCCAATTTTTGAGGCAGAAATCGACAGAGAAAAAGCTAAGGCTCAAGGGGTCAGAATTGACGATATAATGCGTACTTTGCAAATTTATTTAGGGGGAAATTACGTTAACCAATACGTATTAGACGGACGATTGTATCAAGTTTTTGCCCAAGCCGATGTCAATGCGAGGAAAAATCCCGATGATATTGAACGTCTCTATGTTCGCAATGCTACTGGAGAGATGGTGAGACTAGATAACCTTCTAAGCATAAAACCAAATACTGCCCCTCCCATCATTACAAACTATAATGTTTATCCTGCCATAAAAGTCAATGTGTCTCCGGCTCAGGGATATAGTTCAGGGCAAGTAATTGAAGTAATGGAGAGAGTTACAGCACAAGCCTTACAACCGGGTTTCGGTTTTGAATGGACGAGTACAGCCGCCGAGGAGAAAACCGCAGGAGGTGCCGCTCCTATTGTTTTTGGTTTGGGTTTTGTGATGGTATTCCTTGTCTTAGCCGCTCAGTATGAAAGCTATATTGACCCCACAATTATTATGTTAACTGTACCCTTAGCAATTTTAGGGGCGTTGGGTGCAATTTGGTTAAGAGCAACTTTTCTTCAAGGTCCACAAAGTATCTTTCCCATTCTTGATAATAATATTTATGTGCAAGTTGGGCTAGTAATGTTGATTGGGATGGCAAGTAAAAACGCCATTTTAATTGTGGAATTTGCAAATCAAGCCCGTGACTTGGGAATGAGTATCACTAAAGCGGCAATTTATGCGGCGGAAGAGCGTTTTCGGCCTATTTTAATGACAGCTTTAGCAACGGTTTTTGGCTTTTTACCTTTGTTAGTAGCTAGTGGTGCTGGTAGTATGAGTCGTTGGTCGCTAGGTACAGCAGTATTTGGAGGAATGATTATTTCTACCGTGTTGAGTCTGTTACTTGTACCCAATCTCTACATTGTAATCAAGAATTTTGAGAAATATGTGTTGTTGGGAGAGAAAGAACCTCGTAATCCTTCGGGAGGAAATGGACAGAATACTGGTAAAACTCAGGAATCAAGTGTCGGAGGAGGTAATGATTAATTAGGAGACTAGGGTGTTAGGGGAATTAGGGGAGGGGGAGATTAGTTCGAGGTTTGGAGTTAAAAGCTATTAACTATTAATATTGCCCTTCTCCCTTTTTAAGGGGAGATACAGAGGGGTTTCCCTATTGCCTTGTCTTAATTACTAATTACTAATTTACTAATTCTTAAATGCTAGTTGACTCTTTATTTTTATTAAAATTTCAATCTCCTGGACCTATCTTATTTGAGTTAGGGCCTATTTCCTTGCGTTGGTATGGTTTTTTGATTGCCTCCGCCGTTTTAATTGGTGTGATACTTTCTCAAAAATTGGCTACATATCGTCGGGTTGACCCTGAACTTATCGGGGATTTGGTAATATGGTTGGTTATAGGGGCAATCCCTGCGGCAAGAATTTACTATGTTTTATTTGAATGGCAAAATTATGCTCAACATCCCCAAGATATTATTGCTATTTGGCAAGGGGGAATTGCTATTCATGGGGCAATAATTGGAGGTGCGATCGCAGGTTTGATTTTTGCCAAGACTCATCGACAATCTTTTTGGCAATTGACGGATATTATTGCTCCTTCTTTGATTTTAGGACAGGCAATCGGACGTTGGGGAAACTTTTTTAATTCAGAGGCTTTTGGTACTCCTACCGATTTGCCATGGAAGTTATATATTCCACCCAATAACCGTCCTTTACAGTATATTAATTTTGATTATTTTCACCCAACTTTTTTGTATGAATCTATCTGGAATATATTGGTTTTTATGTTATTAATATCTCTGTTTTTTTGGGGAATTAAACATAGCAATAAATTAAAAGTCGGTACTATTTCTTTTGTTTATTTAATTGCCTATAGTTGTGGTAGGGTATGGATTGAGGGTTTTCGGACTGACAGTCTTATGTTTGGTTATTTAAGGGTTGCCCAATTAGTTAGTTTGGGTGCGATCGCATTTGGTATTTTTGGATTAATTTGGTTATATGGACTCAAAAAATCTTTACCTGATGTCTATAAACCCACTGACATTTGAATTCGGAGTGAGGAAAGAGGTGTCAGGTGTCAGGTTGCAGGTGACAGGTTTCAGAAGTTAGTTTTTTACTATCAACTATTCATTATTCACTATTCACTATTCACTATTCACTAATTGCCCATTCCCCCTTACCCATAAACTTGAGCATAATACTTTTGATAATCTTCGGATAAAAGAGGTTGCCACCATTGAGGGTTGTCAACATACCATTGTAGGGTTGTTCTTAAACCTGATTCAAGAGTCGCTTGGGGTTTCCAGCCTAATTCTCTTTGAATTTTACTACTATCTATAGCATAGCGTCGATCGTGTCCCGGTCTATCTTTGACAAAAGTAATTAATTCTTGCGAGGGTTTCACTGGTAAACTGGGGGCGATTTCATCCATGATTTGACAGATAATATTAACTAAGTCTATATTTTTAACCTCGTTATTACCGCCAATGTTGTAAGTTTCTCCCGCTACTCCGTAATTAATAACAGTATCTAAAGCACTACAATGATCACCCACATACAACCAATCTCTGATATTTTGTCCATCTCCATAAACAGGTAGGGGTTTACCTAAAAGAATATTAATACACATTAGAGGAATTAATTTTTCGGGAAAATGAAATGCCCCATAATTATTAGAACAGTTCGTAATAATTGTTGGTAGCTTGTAGGTATGATAATATGCCCTCGCTAAGTGATCGCTTCCTGCTTTTGAGGCAGAATAAGGGCTATTTGGTGCATAGGGGGTATTTTCTGTAAAAGCGGGGTCTTCTGGACTAAGACTTCCATATACTTCATCTGTCGATACATGAAGAAAGCGATAATCCGAGGATTGATTATGTTTTAGCCAATGGATACGGAAAGTTTCCAAAAGGGTGAATGTGCCGATAACATTAGTGTTTATAAAGGTTTCAGGGCTATAAATTGATCTATCTACATGGGATTCGGCGGCAAAGTGAGCAACGGTATTAATACTGTAGTCTTCTAAAATCTTTTCAACCAGAGTGCGATCGCATATGTTACCATGAACAAAAGTAAAACAGGGACTATCTTTTAAAGAACTAAGATTATTAAGATTTCCTGCATAAGTTAAAGCATCGAGGACAACGATATTATCTTCTGAATGTTTATCGTGCCAATAGCTAACAAAATTAGAGCCAATAAAACCTGCTCCCCCAGTGACTAAAAGATTTCTTTTCCCCATAGTTTTTTTATCAATAATATATATCAAATTTTAATCCCGAACTACTAACTCTGCTTTCCCCTCTTCTTATTAGTTATTGTCTGACGCAACATAGTTTTGATTTGATTCAATTAATTTTTGATAACCTTTATTCATAAAGCCTTGACCTCTTAAATAACCAGTGTTTGCCCCCGGACAAATATATTCTAAAGTCTTTTCAGAAAAGCGATCGCACAATTTTTGAACACTACGTAATTGTCTTAACCAGTGGAAAGTTTTTTTCAATTTGAGAGCAGAAATTTTATCATTGCCAACAGGTAATAAATGACGACCAGAAAATAAAACTCCTCCATAATTACCATAATATAAACAAGCAGAAGCGGGGCTATAACCACAAGTCCATAAACCAAAACAGTCATCATAAAGACGATATTCTTCTGAGAATGTAATGGGACTTAAATTAGGTAATAAATAAGCCTCTTGTTCTTGAATAACTAACTCGCAATGAAGTTCTTTTTTTATATGGCTAATATGTTTACTAATACCGTCACGATTAGTCACAAATAAATATTTAACACCATGAGACAAACAAAAATTTTTATTTTCTTCAGACCAAAAAGGACAATCGACTAAAATGTTACCCAGAGGATGAATTAAAAGATAGGATGTTCCCCCTAAAGTATCACGATTAGGGGCAAAAGCAAAAAGATTTTCTAAAATTAATTTAGGATATTTAGCACGGGTGGGGACTTTCGTTTTTTCTTGATTAACTTTTTCTGTAAAATTGAGATCAGAGTCCATTATTAAAACAGTAATTATTTTTTCAGCTTGAATTAGTCTTGAGGAAATAAAAATTCTACAATAAAAAACAGCGTTATTATAAATAAAACATGGAATTAGTAATTCTTTTTCTCATCCTCAGTGCCATCGGTTATGTCGCCATCAAAAAAAGCGTAGGAAAACTCACCAAGACACCGATTTGGCTACTTTGGTTAGCTTTGATGAGTCCCCCTTTTATTTGGGTGGGATGGTATCTAGCTAATGGGAATCAAAGTTCCATGCCCCGCAGTTTAATTTTAATGCCCCTCATTTTATCACCTTTAGTGTATCTGTGGTTAATAGAAATTGGCAGACCCAAAAATCATAAAATTGAGCAAGAATTATCAACCCCCGAGTCTTCGGAAGATAATAATTCCACTACTCCAATTATTCTCAACACTGACGAAAATCATCAACAGGCTCTGGAAAAGTCAACGGTAAAAGTAAAACCCATTAACTCAGAAGAAGAAAAGGCTTTAAGAGATTGTTTTCCTTGGGGTGTTTATTATTTACAAAAAGTTGATTATTTACCTCAAGGGGTTTTGTGTCTTGGAAAGTTAATGACTGCCCCAGAAAAGGCTTATACTACTATTAAGGCTAATTTAGAAAAAGTATTTCATGATCGCTTTTTAATTATTTTTCAAGAAACCTTACAAGGACAACCATTTTTTGCTTTAATTCCGAATCCTAATTCTCAAGCGGAAAAAGAGAAACAAAAAGAAGAAGAAAAATTAACTCGTCCTTTAATGGCATTAGGTTTACTCTTATTAACCTTCGTCACTACGACTATTATTGGAGCGGAAATTAGCGGTGTCACCACTACAGAATTAGAAACTCATCCCGAATTAGTTTTACAAGGCTTACCTTATAGTTTATCTTTAATTGCCATTTTGGGAGTTCACGAGTTAAGTCATTATTTATTTGCCGTTTATTATCAAATAAAAACTACTTTACCCTATTTTATTCCAATTCCTTTCTTTTTAGGTACATTTGGAGCTTTTATCTCCATTAGATCACCTATGCCTAATCGTAAAGCCGTTTTTGATGTTGCGATCGCAGGTCCCATTGGAGGCTTTTTAGTAGCATTACCTGTACTCGTATGGGGTTTAGCTTACTCAGATATTGTTCCTTTAGCTGATGACTCTAGTATGCTTAGTTTTCAAGCATTAGACCCCCGTTTTTCTCTCCTTCTTGCCACTATCAGTAAATTAGTTTTAGGTAGTAAATTAGTAGCAGAGAAAGCTATCGCCCTTCATCCCGCCGCCGTAGCCGGATATATCGGTATTATTGTTACTGCTTTAAATCTTGTTCCTGTAGGACAATTAGATGGTGGTCATATTGTTCATGCTATGTTTGGACAAGGAAAAGCACTTGTTATCGGACAAATAACTCGTTTATTAATGATACTTTTAGCCTTTGTGCGAGGAGAATTTTTAATTTGGGCAATTATTCTTATGTTTATGCCCATTGCCGATCAACCTGCATTGAATGATGTGACAGAATTGGATAATGGTAGAGATTTTCTGGGATTAGTTGCGATCGCACTTTTAGTTGCCATTCTCTTACCTTTACCCCCCACGTTAGCACAATGGTTAAATATTTAAAAGGGCAAAGGTAAATAGTAAATAGTGAATAGTTGATAATTGCTCGTTACTCCCTTAAACCTGACACCTGCAACCTGATACCTGAAACCTGACTACTCTTATCCGACATTCTTAAGCCGAACTAAGGTTTATCTGAGTGGGCAAATAGCCACTAATAGGAATACACAGAGGAGTATTCGTGATAGGATCTGAAATGATGTGAGATTCTAAACCAAACACTTCTTTGATAATCTCTGAGGTCATAACTTCTTCTGGTTTTCCCTTTGCATATATATAACCTTCTTTCATAGCGACTAAATAGTCAGCATAACGGGCGGCTTGATTCAACTCATGCAAAACAATAATGATGGTGCGTTCAAGTTTATGGTTTAATTCCTTTAATAAATCTAAAACCTCAATTTGGTGAGCTAAATCTAAAAATGTAGTAGGTTCATCTAATAAAAGAATTTCCGTATTTTGTGCCAATGTCATAGCTATCCATGCCCGTTGTCTTTGCCCTCCTGAAAGAGTATCTAATTCTCGGTGGGAAAATTCTTGAATACCTGTCATCGCAAGAGCTTTATTGACTTGAGCTTCATCCTCTAAAGTCCATTGTTGCCACCACTTTTGATGAGGATACCGCCCTTGAATGACTAAATCTTTAACGGTTAAGCCTTCAGGTGCAGTGGGATTTTGAGGAAGAATACCCAAACTTTGAGCGACTGTAACGCTTTTTTGCTGATGAATCGCTTTTCCATCAAGATAAACCGCCCCTTGACGAGGTTTTAGAATACGCCCAATGCCTTTAAGTAGGGTTGACTTTCCGCAACCATTTGCACCAATAAGAATAGTTATTTTTCCTTGGGGAATATCTAAATTAAGATTATTGATAATGTCTATATTTTGATAACCAAGACTTAGTTTTCGGGCGGATATTTGTTTCATAGAAATATTTTTAATAAATTTAAGACAAGGCAATAGGTAATAGGCAATAAGCAACAGTGTTTAATTAATTTCCTCCTCATCACCGTAAGGGTTGAATATATTCAACCCCTACCACTTAAAACCTGACACCTCTTTCCGAACTTCGCTCTCTTTCTTTTCATCTTCTGATTCCATCAAAGAACTTTTGCAGGGCTTGTTTTGGCTAAAACTTAATGATATATTTTAGCAATAATTTCCTATTTTATGAAAGGTCAAAATGAGAGTTAGTCTCAAGAGTACAAATTCGTCAATTCCTTTAATTATCCTTTTAATAGTAGTTACAGTAATTTTATGTCTTAGTTTTTTAGCAAGTTTAACTTTTGGGGTTGCAGATATTCATTGGCAAGATTTACCGAAAGCCTTTACTGCTTTTGATGGTTCAACATCTCATCTGATTATTACTACTATTAGATTACCAAGGGCAATTATCGCTTTGTTAGTGGGAGCAGGTTTAGGAATGGCGGGAAGTTTGATGCAGGGTATCACCCGTAATCCTTTAGCTGATCCTAGCATTTTAGGGATTAATAGTGGAGCAGTTTTGGCGGTTGTTGTTACTACTTTTGTCCTTAATGAACCTAGTTTAAATATCTTAGCTATTTTTGCCTTTCTGGGAGCAACCATAAGTTCGATCGCAGTTTACTTTTTTGCTTCTTTAAGTAAGAATGGTTTATCACCCCTCAGTTTAACTTTAGCTGGTTCAGCCATTACTGTTTTTTGTTCTTCTCTTACCAGTGGTATTCTAATATTAAATCAACGCACCCTCGATGAAATTCGTTTTTGGTTAGCAGGTTCGATCGCAGGTAGAGATATAGAATTAATTAAACAAATATTACCTTATTTTGTCATTGGCTTAATATTAGCGTTGATTTTAGCCCGACAAATAACCATTCTCAGTTTAGGAGAAGAAACCGCCAAAGGCTTAGGACAAAATACCTTACTAATAAAAATAGGAGCAATGATTGCTGTGATACTCTTAGCAGGTGCTAGTGTTTCTTTAGCAGGTCCTATTGGCTTTATTGGCTTAATTATGCCTCATTTAGTGCGTTTATTGGTAGGAAATGATTACCGTTGGATTTTACCTTTTTCAATGTTAGGAGGGGCAATTTTGTTGCTTAATGCAGATATTGTTAGTCGCTTGATTCTTAAACCCCAAGAAGTACCTGTGGGCTTAATTTTACCAATTTTAGGTGCTCCCTTTTTTATCTATCTCATTCAGGGAAAAATCAAAAAATAATTCAGTATATGAATTTAGATAAAATATATTTTTTCTTGGAAGTCAGGCAGTAAAGAAAAATTAATCTAATATTGATTATGGATGGTTTATTGCTAAGAATTAATCTTTATTTAAAATTTCTTCTATATCTATGTAATAAAGATAAAAACAATTTCATACGATTTAAAGAATACTAAAAATATGGTAAAAACTATATGAATTTTCATATCACAACATAATCTTGATCTCAAACTAGAAAGTTATGATTAATCTCAAAAAATGATCATCAACTCAAAATAAAATGAAAATAAATTCTATACTGTTATTCTTAGTTACCGTGTGTTCCACTTTTTCTTTTTCCACCATAGCTAAAGCAGATAGTATTCAATCTCGTTGTGACATTTACCCCAAAGGAGAAGATAAGGCTTCTAAAGTTGTTAACTGTATCTTTTCTCAGCGTCAAGGTTTTATTACTATTACTCGTGAAGATGGTGTCACCTATGACTTAGAGCCAAGTGATAACCAATATATAGACCAAAATGGCAAAACAGTTACAAAAGAAATAGATGGCAATACCTTAATTTTTCGGTTTCAGAAAGAATCTGTTTACTTATATCAAGGGGAAAAAGCACCCTCATCATCTAATTCTTCCCACTCTCTGGCGCAAACCCCAGAGAATTTAATTAGCACTACTCCTACAGCTTTAAAAGACTTAGTGGGTGCGAAGGCAGGACAAGCAGAAAATACCTTAATATCAAGAGGTTATACTTATCGCAATACTGTCACTTTTGAGGGAGGAAAAAGTGCTTATTATGTGGAAAATAAAACTGGTTACTGTGTAGAGGTTGGAACTGTGGATGGTCGTTATAGTAGCATCGTTTATAATACAAGCGATCGCTGTAACAAATAGTTGAGAAATAGAAAATTTTTACTTTTACCAAAAATCCTGTGGGGTTTCTTTTTCAATCAGAATAGTGGTAGATTAACATAGCCATAAACAGTTAAAAGCTAAGGAATGATACAAATTTTTCTGAAAATCACTTAAATTCAATTATTCTGTGAGCCATCGGAGAAACAAAAAATATTGCTAATTTTAGATTGCTATGAAAGATTCTTTGATTATAATTCGATCGCGTTTTCCATCTTTTTCTTTATGGTTAGATGGTAGAGTACCTAAAACTATCTCAATCTTAATAATATTATCTTTGATTGTCATTACCGTTAGCATTAGTTATGGCGAATATTATATTTCTCCTGTAAATGTAATTAAAACCCTATTGGGATTCGATACCCCATCAGATTTTCAATTTATTATCAATACCCTTCGTTTACCTCGCACCCTTACCGCTTGGCTAGTGGGCATAGGATTAGCAATAGCAGGTTGTATCATGCAAACTATTACCCGTAACCCATTAGCAGATCCCAGTATTATCGGCATCAACGCAGGGGCAGGATTAGCCGCCGTCTTATTTATCGTGGTTTTTCCTTCTCTACCCATTGCTTTATTACCTTTTTCCGCTTTTATGGGGGGAATATTAGTGGCATTGGCTATTTATGCCATAGCATGGAAAGGAGACAATTCGATTATTCGTTTAATTTTAGTAGGTATTGGCTTTAATTTTATTGTTTCCGCCATTACAAATATTATTACAACTTTTGGTGAAATAAATAGTGTATCTCAAGCCTTAGTGTGGTTAACAGGTAGTGTATATGGAAAAACCATGACACAGGTTTTAATTTTACTGCCTTGGATTGTTATTTTTTCCGTGGTGACTTGGATAATGAGCAAAGAGTTAAATAGTCTTCATTTAGGGGAAAATTTAGGCAAAGGTTTAGGCTTACCTCTACAAAAAACACAATTAACTCTCTTAATTTCTGGTGTTGCTCTTTCTAGTGCCAGTGTTGCTATTGCGGGGGCAGTAGGTTTTGTGGGTTTAATTGCCCCTCATATGGCTCGTTTTCTCGTGGGGAATACTCATCAAGGTTTAATTCCTGTTACTGGTTTAATTGGAGGTTTATTAGTAGTGAGTGCAGATTTATTCGGTAGATTATTATTTACTCCCCTTGAGCTTCCTTGTGGAATTATTACTGCAATTATCGGCGCACCTTATTTTATCTTTTTACTAAGTAAATCTCGTTAGTCAAAGATGCCTCTCAAAAAAGCTGATTGATGGAAAATGACCAAATTCCGTTAAAATTAAGAGTTGTTAAAAAATTGATATGAAAAATTACTATGGAAGTAGGACAAAAAGTTAAAATTTGTCGTCTCAGAGAAAAAGTATCCCCTGAGATTCTCAAAAAAGCTCAAGAAGGGCAACCTGCAGTAATTAAATCTTTTAAAATGACTGATGGTAGCGGTATTGGCGTTTTTGTCGAGTTTGCTGACTCTACCACTGGTTGGTTTTTTGAAGATGAGGTTCAAGTTGTAAAATAGTTTGATGGGGTGGGAAATTTCGGGATTGACATTAATCTGTTTTTCCTACCTACACTTTTCATCATAACTTCATTATATTTAACACAATGGCTTTTATTCTCACATTCTTAGGTAAAGGTGGCGTAGGCTGTACCACAATGGCGATCGCATCTGCGAAAAAATACGCCCAAATCGGCAAAAAGGTATTATTAGCAGTCCAAGATTCAACCCCTTCATTTTCAATACAATTAGGGGCAAATGTTACCTCAGAAATTAGCGAAATTAGTCCTAATCTCGATGTAGTTCAATTACACAGTACCCAGTTATTAGAAGCTAGTTGGGAACAATTAAAGCAGTTAGAGGCGAAATATTTACGCTCTCCAGTGTTAAATAATATTTATGGTCAGGAATTAGCATTGTTACCGGGTATGGATTGCGCTTTGGCACTCAACTATATACGAGAACAAGATTCCAAATATGATGTCATTATCTATGACGGAAAAACCAGTCTTAATTCTCTACGAATGTTTGGTATTCCTGATACTCTTAGTTGGTACATTCGCCGAGTGAAAAACTTGTTAGAAAACTCTGACATTGTTAAGGCTTTATCTCCTTTTGTCCAACCTGTCAGCAGTGCCATTTTTAATGTTACATGGAGTCCTGATAATCTTAGCAATGAATCCACTAAAGAAGCGGATCAAATTTTAGAACAAGGCAAAAAGGCAATTAATGACCCTAGTAGGGTTTGTGCTTTTCTTGTCACTAATCAAACATTAGAAGCGATCGCAACTTGTAAATATTGGTGGGGAAGTGCGCAACAAATTGATTTAACCGTAGGTGGAGTTTTATTAAACCAAGACTCAATAACAGAAGACATAACTACAACCTTTAAACCCTTAAACATCAGTAGTATTCCCTCGAAAAAATCTGATAACTGGGAAAATTTGACCCAAGCCCTGCCAGATTTTGAATCTCAGGCAAAACAAGCCCCCAGACCAATTATTATCGATACTGTAGCCAGAGAAGTAAAAGTATTCCTTCCCGGATTTGATAAAAAACAAGTCAAACTAAGTCAATCAGGTCCTGAAATTACTATATCAGCAGGGGATCAAAGACGTAATATATTTTTACCCTCTCCTCTCAAAGGTCAATCTGTCAAAGGTGCGAAATTTCAAGACGCTTATTTAGTGATAAATCTTTAATTAGGAGCAACAATTAGTAATTAACCTCAGTTCGGTTTAAGAATATCCGATAAGGTTAGGTGTCAGGTGTCAGGTTGCAGGTTGCAGGTGGTAGGGGTTTTTAGCAAGGGGCTTAAGCCCCTTGTTTAAGTCAGTTCGGGTTAAGGCAATTTTATCGTTATTTCTAAGAAGAAGCTATAAGGTTTTCTGACTACGAGTTGGGATGCTTTCAGCTTATCCAAAACTCAGGTTAATTAGTAACTGACGTTACGCACTTATTGATGTGTTAAGTTAAGGGAGGTTTCAGGTTTCAGGTTTCAGGAAATAATAAAAATGATTGAACTAAAAAGTTATCGAGATTTAACGGTTTGGCAAAAATCAATGGATTTGGTAGTAATATGTTATCAATTAACTTCTCAATTTCCCAAAACAGAAATTTATGGTTTAAGTAGTCAAATACAAAGAGCCGCAGTTTCAATTCCTGCCAACATCGCAGAAGGAAAAGGGAGAAATCATTTAGGTGATTATATTCGTCATCTTTCTATTGCAAATGGCTCACTCAAAGAATTAGAAACTCATTTGATGATTGTAGGACGATTAGGCTATCTTAACCTGAGTTCGGGATAAATTTTCATCTATGAATGATGGAGAAAAAAAGGCAAAAGGCAAGAGGCAAGAGGCGAACCCCCCTTTATCCCCCCTCTCGAGGGGGGAGGGCAAAGGAAAAATTAAGAATTAGGAATTAAAAACCCCGAACACTCATTATTTGTTACTCATTACTTTCTCTCAACACCTGCAACCTGCAACCTGAAACCTGACACCTACCCTTATCCAATATTCTTAAACCGAACTGAGGTTATCTTAAAGAGCAAGAATTAAAAGTTACTTTAAACAAATGTGAGGAAATTGGCAGAATGTTACATAGTTTAATCGAAAAACTAAGTCAAAATAAAAAAGGGTGAATTTTTCTGACTTTAAACCTGACACTTGATACCTGACACCTGATACCTCAAAACAACAACTAATTATCTTTTTGCGTAACATCAGTTAGTAATTATTAATTAAGACAAGGCAATAGGGAAACCCCTCTGTGTCTCCCCTTAAAAGGGGAGATGGGCAACGATGCACTGGGAATTAAAAATTAGCAATTAGCAATTAGCAACTCTGAACCCCAAAAACCCTATGATGAACTAGCACCTTCTGAGCTCGGCGTAGCCGTACCTTCGGCGATAGTCATTGCTTTAGAAGGAACAAGCTGATAAACTTGGGTAAGATATTGCATAACTGCTTGAGAGTCATTGTAAGGTAGAGGAATATCTCCTAAAACGTCAATGATGGTCTTATTTTCGGTGCTAGGAGTAATTACCACCAAAGAAGAATCCAAAGGCTCGTCATACTCCCAAAAATTATCGATAGATAAGGGGGCAGAAGTTTTGTGAGGGTTAGTTTTCCGTTTTGGTAGGGATTTAATTTTGCCTAATTTTTCGGGTTCAAATTCCTTACCTGATAATTGCAAACTACGAGATACTCTTAAAGCCTCTAAAATTTGGGCTTTGCTTCTTCCCCTTAATTGAAATATGATGAAAGGGTCTTCACTAAAGCGATCTGCTAATTGGTAATAAACTGCGGCGATGTGTTTACAGGGATTAGCTTTATCTGGACAAGTACAGCGCGATCGCACATCTGCTAAATTAAAAGGAAAAAGACTTAAGCCATTTTTGATAAAAACCTGTTCAATTTCTAAAGGCATTTCTCCCACCAATAATTGAGCAGAGAGCATCGCCTTATCTGACATAGTCGCAATTACATATCCCCAATCTTCATCGGAAAAAGCATCTAAAGCTAAGGTGACTCGATAGGGTTTTTCTTCTGTGCCTTGTACTTGAGCAATTAGTTGAGATTGCTTATTAAACTCTATGTTAAGGACATTTCCTTCTCTGGAATAGTTACGTCCTCTTTCTAACCTCTTTTTAAAACGGTATGAGTCGAGTAACTCTAGCCATTTTTCTACCCACCACTGTCTCTCAATCATCTTTACTACAAAAAATTCTCTCTCTGAAGAACAAAATCAAAATTATTTCTCATTTCACTAAATCTATCATGAAAATGATGGGAATTAAGGGATTTATATACAGATCATTTTTACTATACTTGGTAGAAAAATAACCCGATTTTACCTGAGTTTGACGAAAAAGCCATTAAAAAATAAAGAGTTGAGACTCATCGTTAGCAAAATTTTCCCCGAAAAAAATCATTAAATTGAGGAAAAATTTATTTAAAACCAAATTTAAACTCTGTTTATGTCAATTTTAAATACCATTCCCTGCTCCCTTTCTCTTTTTTTAAGGGGAGATACAGAGGGGTGATTTCCCCAAATTTCCTACCATCACCAGACAACTTTATATCGAACTCAGGTGATGTTAGATAAAGATGAAACCTACCTTTACCAGATATTCTTGCATTGAGTTGAATTTGAATACTATTTTGGAGTAGCAGAAAAACGAACATTAAAGCGATATAAACCCGCTGAAACCTCATTATCGCTAGTTACACTCATATTAACTGTCAGATCACGACTTCCTTCCATTCTGCGATTGTTTCCATAAGTCTTAGAAGCAGGAGAACCATTAGTAGCAGTTAAAGTAATAATATTCCCGGGTTGAGGGGAATTACCCGGACTATTTTCCTGATAGGTTGCAGTTGCCCAAGATGAAGCGATAATAAATGGAGCAGAATTTGTGGAAACTTCTGGCGGATTAAGTGTAATATCAAGACTTGTGCGGTTACAAGTAAGTGTTGCCGTGGCAGGATTGTCACTC